>JAOPZQ010000544.1 GCA_025964075.1 Solirubrobacterales bacterium
GCCGGCTCAAGCACAAGACCCAGGTGTTCGTCGCGCCCGAGGGCGACCACTACCGCACGCGACTCACCCACACGCTAGAGGTGACGCAGGTCTCCCGCACGGTGGCCCGCGCGCTGCGCCTGAACGAGGACCTCACCGAGGCGATCGGCCTCGGCCACGACCTCGGCCACCCGCCGTTCGGCCACATCGGCGAGGACGTCCTCGACCGCTGCCTGCGCGACCGCTTCGACCGCCCGTTCCGCCATCACGAGCACTCGCTGCGCGTGGTCGACGTGCTGGAGCTCGACGGCGCCGGGCTGAACCTGACCGAGCCGGTGCGCGACGGCATCCTCGGCCATTCGAGCCGGGCGCCGCTGCCGCGGACGCTGGAGGGGCGGATCGTACGGCTGGTCGACCGCGTCGCCTACATCAACCACGACATCGACGACGCGCTCCGCGCGGGCGTCCTCGACGAGGCCGACCTGCCGGCCGAGCCGATCGCCGTGCTCGGGGACAGCGGCGCGCACCGCATCGACGCCCTCGTGCACGACCTCGTCGAGACGTCCGAGGTCGCCGGCGACGTCGTCCAGGGGGAGCGCGCGGGCGCGGCGATGGACGCGCTGCGCACGTTCATGTTCGAGCGCGTCTACCTCGGACCGACCGCGCGCCGGGAGCACGCGAAGATCGAGCGCGTGATCGCGTCGCTGTTCGAGTACTACTGCGAGCACCCCGAGCTCCTTCCCGGCGAGCCCGAGTCGCCGGTCGCCGATCGCGTGGCCGACTACCTCGCCGGCATGACCGACCGCTTCGCGATCCGCACGTTCGAGGAGCTGTGCGTGCCGCGGGCCTTCGCGCCGTGAGTCGTTACGTCGACGACGCCAAGGAGAAGGTCCGCGACGCCGTGGACATGCTGGAGCTCGTCTCCGTGCGGACCGAGCTCTCCCGCAAGGGCCACAACTCCTTCTTCGGCCGCTGTCCGTTCCACGAGGAGCGCACGGCGTCGTTCCACGTGCGCCCGGACGAGAAGCACTACCACTGCTTCGGCTGCGGCGTCAGCGGGGACCCGTTCGACTTCGTGATGGAGACCGAGGGCCTGGGCTTCAAGGAGGCGCTCGAGTCGCTCGCGCAGCGCTACAACGTGACCCTGGAGGCCGCGGACGAGGACCCGCGCGCGGCCGAGCGCCGGGCCCGGACCGACCGGCTGCTGACGCTGCTCGATCGCGCCGCCTCGTACTACGCCCGGTGCCTGTGGGACAGCGACGAGGCGGCCACCGCGCGGTCCTACCTGCTCGGGCGCGGCCTGGCGGAGGAGACGCTGCGCGCGTTCCGCGTCGGCTACGCGCCGAGCGCCTGGGACCGCCTGCTGCTCGCCTCGCGGCGGGCCGGGTTCTCCGACGCGGAGCTCGTCACGACCGGGCTCGCGTCCCGCTCGCAGTCCCGGCCCGGCTCCATCTACGACCGCTTCCGCGAGCGCGTGATCTTCCCGCTCGCCGACGAGCGGGGCCGCGTACGGGGGTTCGGCGCGCGGGCGATGCGCGACAACCAGCCGCCGAAGTACCTCAACACGAGCGAGGGCGACGTCTTCCACAAGCGCGAGCAGCTCTTCGGGATCGACGTCGCCCGCCGGGAGGCCTCGCGCGCCGGGCGCGTCGTGCTCGCCGAGGGCTACACGGACGTGCTCGCCCTGCACCAGGCCGGAGTGCCCAACACGGTCGGGATCATGGGCACGTCGCTGACGGAGGAGCAGGCGTCCGTGCTGAAGAAGACGGCGCCGGTCCTGCTGCTGGCCCTCGACGCCGATCGTGCCGGACAGGAGGCGATGCTCCGCGCCGCCCAGCGCGCCGAGGCCCACGACCTCGAGCTGCGGGTGGTGCCCCTGCCCGACGGCCTCGATCCCGCCGACCTGCTCGAGCGCGACGGCCCCGAGGCGATCCGGGCCCTCGTCGAGCGCTCGGAGCCGTTCGTCGTCTTCCGCGTCGACCGGATCCTCGCGGCGAACGACCTGTCGACGGCCGAGGGTCGGGATCGGGCCATGACCGCGGTGCGGCCGGTGCTCGCCGCCGAGCCGCCGAGCGTCCTGCGCATGGAGCTCGTGCGCAAGGTCGCCGGCCGGCTGCAGCTGCCCGAGCGGCTGGAGGCGACCCTGGTCGAGGGTAACGGCACGCGGGCGCCGGCCGGTCGCGACGCGGCGCCGCGGAACGGCGCCGCGCGCCCGCCGGACGAGCCTCTGGGTCCGGCGGAAGCGACGGAGCAGTCGTTCCTCGCAGCATGCCTGTTGCTGGGGGAGGCGGGCCGGGCCGCGCTCGCGGACGTCACGGCCGAGGAGCACTTCACGAGCGCCCTGGCGCGCCGGGCCGTCCGCCATCTGGCCGAGCACGCGACCGACCTCGACGCCGTCCCGGCCGACGACCCCGATCTCGCGGCCTACCTCGGGCGTCTGCGCGGCCGGTTCGCCCACGAGCCGGTCACGCCGCTGCTCCTCTCGACCGAGCGCTGCCAGCTCGAGCTCTACCGGCTCGACCGCGCGATCGTCGCGGCCGCGCGCGACCAGCACGCGGAGATCGGCGCGCTGGCGAACGAGCGCGAGCGGGTCCGGCGGCAGCTGCAGGACCTGCTGGCCGAGGCGGCGGGGGAGACGCGGTAGCCCGCGTCCGACGCCCCGGTCGCCCGCTACGATGGTGCGGTCGGTCCCCGGTAGCTCAATTGGCAGAGCATTCGGCTGTTAACCGAAGGGTTGTTGGTTCGAGTCCAACCCGGGGAGCTTCGTCACGGCCAGGGGGTTACGCATGAAGGTGTACGTCTGTCACGGCACGTGGAAGCCGGCGCCGCGTCCCGGGGGTCATCCGTGCGGCCGGGCCTACCACTCCCTCAAGGACGCGGGCTATGAGCCCGAGGTGATCAAGGTCCATGGCATGGCGCTCCTCCCGGAGCTGTTCAACCGGAGCGCCGGCCGCAAGGAGGTCGAGCGCCTCACCGGGCAGCGCTGGGTGCCGGTCCTCGTCACCGACGACGACGAGGTCGTCCAGGGCTCCTACGAGATCGAGGCGTGGGCGAAGGCCCACCCGGCCGCGGCGGCCGCTCCCTCGGCGACGGCCTGACGCTGCCGAAAAACGACGCCTCGAAGGGGAGGGCGCGAGCCGCCGCGGCGAGTGGAGACTTTTGTCGCCGTCCGCGACAAAAATCGCCATCGGCTGCGAATTAG
>JAOPZQ010000548.1 GCA_025964075.1 Solirubrobacterales bacterium
CGCCGCGTAGACGTCGAGCACGACGACGACGTCCGCGAGCGCCAGCGCCGCGCCGAACTCCCGCGCCAGCGCGGCCGTGCGGGAGAACAGGTGCGGCTGGAAGACGGCCACGAGCCGCGCCGGCGCCAGCGTCCGCGCGCCCGCCAGAGTGGCCCGCACCTCGGTCGGGTGGTGCGCGTAGTCGTCGTAGACCCGCGCACCGGACGACGTCGCGCCGAGCGCCTCGAAGCGCCGCCCGGCGCCCGTGAAGTCGCTCAGCGCCGCCACCGCCCGATCGAGGTCGGCGCCGGCGACCCGGCAGGCCTCGAGCGCGGCCGCCGCGTTCAGCGCGTTGTGCGCCCCCGGCACGCGCAGCCGTACCTCGTGGCCGCGCCACGCGAAGCGCACGCCGTCCGCGTCGAGGAGCGGCTCGGGCACGTCGTAGCCGATCGCGCCCGGCCCGGCGAGCGCGAGCGCCCCCTCCCGCTCCCAGGCGATCCGGTGCTCGGCGCGCGCCATGAACTCGCGGAACGTCGCCTCGACGTCGAGCCGGGAGGCGTACGTCGAGTGGTGGTCGAGCTCGGCGTTCGTGAGCACTGCCGTCCACGCGTCGAGCTTGAGCAGGGAACGATCCGACTCGTCGGCCTCGACGACGAGGAGGTCACCGCTCCCCCACCCCGCGTTCGCGCCCGTCGACCGGAGCTCGCCGCCGATCAGGTAGCCCGGGTCGAGGCCGCAGGCGATCAGGGCGTGCGCGGTCATCGAGGCCGTCGTCGTCTTCCCGTGGGTGCCGGTGATCGCGACGGTGCGGCGCAGGCGAGTGAGCTCGGCCAGGAGGTCCGCGCGGTGGAGCTCACCCGTCCCCCGCTCCCGCGCCACCACCCGCTCGGGGTTCTCCGGGCCCACCGCGGTCGAGTACACGACCTCGGCGCCGTCGGGCACGTGCTCCGCCCCATGGCCGATGACCGGCTCGACCCCCGTTGCGCGCAGCCGCTCCATGTACGCGGACTCGGCCTGGTCGGTGCCCGTCACCGACGCCCCGAGCGCCTTCGCCACCAGCGCGAGCCCGCTCATTCCCGCGCCGCCGATTCCGACGAAGTGGAGCCTGCGGCCCTCCCAGCTCATCGACTCGCGGCCATCAGCTCGCCGGCGATCTCGCGCGCCGCCTCGGGCCGGGCCAGGGACGCCGACGCCCGCGCCATCTCGGCCAGCCGCTCGGGGTCGCCGAGGAGCTTCTCGACGGTCGCGCGGAGGCCGGCCGCCGTGAGCTCGCGGTCGGGGATGACCACCGCCGCGCCCGCCGACTCCATCCAGCGCGCGTTCGCCGTCTGGTGGTCCGCGGTCGCGCGCGGATAGGGGACGAGGATCGCCGGCCGGCCATGCGAGGCGATCTCGAAGACCGAGCCGCCGGCGCGGGCGACGACGAGGTCCGAGGCGAGCAGAGCGGGGCCGAACGGCGTGATGTACTCGCGCAGGTCGTAGCCCGGGCCCGGCGCCCGGAGCGTCGCGAAGTCGCGGGCCCCCGCCGCGTGGATGACGCGGAACGGCGCGCCCGCGAACGCCTCGACGGCGGCCTGGTTGATCGACCGCGCGCCGAGCGAGCCGCCGAACACGAGCAGGCAGCGCTCGTCCTCGGCGAGGTCGAACTCGGCCCGCGCCGCCGCGCGGTCGGTGGCGGGCGGCGGGACCGGGCGCCCGGTCACCCGGTAGCGCGGCGGCTCGCGCCCCGGCAGCGGGAACGCCAGGCACACGCGCCGGGCGACCCGGGCGAGGAGGCGGTTCGTGAGGCCGAGATGGGAATCCGCCTCGGTGAGCACGATCGGGATCCGCCGCAGCGTCGCCGCCACGCCGACCGGACCGGCGACGTAGCCCCCGCCGCCCAACACGGCGACGGGCCGCAGCCGGCCGAGGAGGCGCCAGCAGCGGACGACGGCCAGCGCGGCGCGCAAAACAGCCCGCACGGCCTTGAACGGGTTCGACCGCGAGATGCCCTCGACCCGGATCGCGTCCAGCGGATAGCCGGCCGCCGGCACGAGGTCGCGCTCCGCGCGCTGGCCGCCGACGAACGTGACCTCGACGCCCGCCTCGCGCAGCGCGTCGGCAACGGCGAGAGCCGGCACGACGTGGCCCGCCGTGCCGCCGGCCGCGATCACCATCCGCGGGGCGCTCACGACGGGATCAGCGCTGTCGTCGGCGCCGGGGCGGATCGGGAACGGGGCGCAGCCGCGCGCCGCCGTCCGCCGCGATGTTCAGCAGCAGGCCGACCCCGCACAGCAGGATCACGAGGTTGCTGGGGCCGTAGGAGATGAACGGCAGGGGCACGCCGGTGAGCGGCGCGAGCCCGAGGACCACGAAGATGTTGAGCGTCGCCTGGCACAGGATGAGCGAGGTCAGTCCGGCGGCCAGGAGCTTGGCATACGAGGTCGCGGCGGTCCTCGCCGTGCGCAGCCCGGCCCAGGCGATCATGCCGTAGAGCGCAAGCACGCCCAAGATCCCCAGCACGCCGAGCTCCTCGCCGATCACCGCGAGGATGAAGTCCGTGTGGGCCTCCGGCAGGTAGAAGATCTTCTGCACCGACTGGCCGAGGCCGACGCCGAACAACCCACCCGAGCCGAGCGCGATCTGCCCCTGCACCGCCTGGAACCCGCTCGTGCCCGCCTGTGCCCACGGGTGCAGGAACGACGTGAGCCGGGCGCGCTGATGCGCCTGCACGAGCGCCGAGAGCACGACGAGCCCGAAGGCGATCGCCACGACGTAGCCGATGTAGCGCATCGGCACGCCCGCGGCGATCATCAGCGCGAGGATCGAGAAGCCGATCACCAGAGCGGTGCCGAGATCCGGTTCGACGGCGACGAGGAACGCCGCCGCGCCGGTGACGACGAGCACCGGCGAGAGCACTCCCTTGAACGTCCGCATCCGCCGCGGGTGCGCGGAGAGGAACCCGGCCGCGTACAGGATCAGCGCGAGCTTCATCAGCTCCGAGGGCTGGAACTCGAGCGACGACGCCCCCAGCCAGCGCCGCGCGCCGTTGACCCGGATGCCGACGCCGAGGACGGCGATGAGGCCGAAGAACGCGACGGCGAGCAGCAGCGGCGTCATGCGCCGGAGCGTCTCGAGGCTCATGCGCTGGACGACCGACATCGCCACGAGGCCGACGCCCGCGCCCATCAGGTAGCGCAGGAAGTACTGGGTGCCGTCGCCCTGACCCTGCAGCAGGTTGCGCGCCGAGGACGCGCTGTAGACCATGACCGCGCCGAAGGCGAGGAGGCAGAGCGTCGCGGTGAGCAGCAGGCGGTGCTCGATCGGCCGCTCGACGGGCCGCCGGCGCGGCCGCGGCGTCGCCTTCGC
>JAOPZQ010000569.1 GCA_025964075.1 Solirubrobacterales bacterium
CGCCCGCGCCGAGCACCCCGGCGACGACGCCCACCTCAGGCCTCGATGCGAACCGGCGCGCCGGGCTCGACCCGCCCCGCCAGGTGCGAGATCCAGCGATCCGGCACGCGGATGCAGCCGTGGGAGCGCGCGCTTCCGACCGGGTCGCGGAGCGACGTGCCGGCGCGCATCAGCACGAGCGCGCACAGGACTGGGAGCATCCGCCCCGCCCCTGCGATCGTCGATGTGGACCCATCATCCGTGTGCCTCGCGCCCCGCGGTTCTGCCCTTCCCGCAACGCTCGACGTTAGCTAGCTTCCCGCGGGCCCGCAAGGGATACGCGCAACCGGGGCAGGCGCAGGGGAACCGCACGGGCTACCCCGCCACGTGCCGCGAGCGGACGGGCGGGATCAGATGTGGTACATGTTCGCGCCGGCCTCCTGCGCCTCGCGCTCGACCACGTCCTTGATCGTGGTCCCGGCGAGGACGTCGCGGGCGGCGCCGACGGCGGCGGCGAAGATCCCCTCGGCGTCGCGCCCGAGTGGGCCGTCGAGGAGCTCGACGACCTCGAGCACCGTGATCGTCTCGGGCGCGCGCGCGAAGCCGTAGCCGCCCTTGACCCCGCGCTGGCTCTTGAGCAGCCCGGCGCGGCGCAGGACGGCGAACAGCTGCTCGAGGAACTGGACGGGGATGTCGCGGCGCCGGGCGAGCTCGCCGATCGGCACCGGGCCGGCGTCGCCCATGCGCCCGAGCTCGGCCAGCGCCTTCAACGCGTAGGGGGACTTCGTGGTGATCGAGATCATCGGCCGCCTCGATGGTATGCGACGTCACCTAATGCGTCGTTGACAAAACAACGCTTCGGGCTTAACGTTTAAGTACGAAGGCGTTTATCTTCCCGTCCGGATGAGCTGTCCCACCGCCCCCAATCCACTCGCACCGCGTATCGCGCCAGCGCGACGGGTGGCGGCATCCACGACGCCGGCACTCGGCGGCAAGGCGGTGCTGCTGGCGCTGGTGCTCGCGGCCACGATCGCGCTGATCTTCGCGCTGCCGGGCCTCGACGACGTGGCGCGCCGCCTCCGCGACGGCGACCCGGGCTGGCTGATCGCGGCGACGGCGCTCGAGCTCGCCTCGTGTCTCGGCTACGTGGTCATCGTGCAGCGGCTGTTCGACCGCGTGCCCGGACGCCTCGCCCGGCGCATCGCGTGGGCCGAGCTCGGCGTCAACTCGCTCCTTCCGGCGGGCGGCATCACGGGCCTCGGCGCCGGCGGTCTGGCGATGCGGGCGCGCGGCCTTCCGACCGCGTGGATCGCCGAGCGCTCCGTCGTGCTCTTCCTGCTCACGAGCGCCGTCAACGTCGGCGCGGTCGCGGTGATCGGCGTCGCCCTCGGCGTCGGCCTCATCGACGGCCCGCACTCCCCCGCTCTCACCTTCCTCCCCGCCGGCGCCGCGGTCGTCACGGTCGTCGCCGTCCTCCTCCTCCCCCTCGCCACACGCGGGCCCGAACGGCCCGGTCGCGTCCACGGTGCGCTGCGGCTCGGCGCCGAGGGCGTGCGCGGAACGCTCACCACCCTGTCCCGCGACGGCGCCGCCACCGGCGGCGCCGTCGCATGGTGGGCGTTCGACAACGCGGTCCTGCTCGCCGCGCTCCACGCGTTCGGCGCTCACCCCGGCCTCGCCGCGGTCGCCATGGCGTACCTCATCGGCATGCTGGGCAACGCCCTTCCGCTCCCGGGTGGCATCGGCGCGGTCGACGGCGGTCTGCTCGGCGCGCTCGTCCTCTACGGCGTCCCGATCGCGCCCGCGGCAGCCGCGGTGCTCGTCTACCGCGCAATCGCCCTATGGCTCCCGGCGGTTTTCGGCCTCGCGTCGATGGCGCTCCTGCGCCGCGGCAAGGCCGCGGAGGTAGCTGTCGGGCCCCCCGAGCGGTCGATGGTGCAACCCTAGTGTTCGTGACCGCTCCCAGCACTACCGACGCCACGGGCGTCGACGCGCTCCGCGAGTCCTTCGCCGGGCTGATGCAGGCCGTGCGCCGCCTGCGCGGGCGCGAGGCCCAGCAGCGCTGCCAGATGAGCTTCGCCCAGTACTCGCTGCTTCGCGCGCTGGCCGAGGGCGACCTGTCCTCCGGCCAGCTCGCCGCCACCGCCGGCCTCACGTCCGCCGCGACCACCCAGATGGTCGACTGCCTCGAGCGCGAGGGCGTGGTCGAGCGCCGGCGCTCGGGAGAGGACCGCCGCGTCGTCGTGCTGCACCTGACCGACGAGGGCCGTCGCCGCCACGACGTCAAGCACGCCGAGGTCGAAGAGCAGTGGAGCACGGCCCTCGCGGGCCTCGACGAGGCCGAGCTGCGCGACGCGGCGCTCGTGCTCGGCCGCGTCACGCGGATGATCGACGAGCTCTGACGGCCGTCGCGTAGCGCTTCGCGCGTCGGTGTGACCGTGCAATACGGCCTCCGCGTGCACAACTGCTGAGCGTGGCGCTCCACACGTTGTGACGTGTGACCGCCTCCCGAGCCGGCTCGCCTACGCCAGCTCGACGGCGGGGTGACCGGCTAGAGCCAGCCGCGTTCGGTCGCGACCAGGACGGCCTGCGCCCGATCGACCGCGCCGAGCTTGCGATAGACGTTGTGCAGGTGCGTGCGCACCGTGCTCGTCGAGAGCCCGAGCTCACGGGCGATCTGCTTGTAGACCTTGCCCTCGGACAGGCGCTTGAGGACGTCCATCTCCCGGGCCGAGAGCGGGCACGGATCCACGGGCCGCGCGCGCGCCGTGCCCGTCGTGTAGGGCAGGTCGTACATCACCGCGCGGAGCTCCGCCGTACCGAGGCCGACGCTGCGCGCGACGTTCAGCAGCTCGCCCGGCGAGACCGGCAGCCCCTGTGCGTAGTGGGCCAGCATGTCCGCGAGGCGGACGATCGCGGCCTCGCCCTCGGCGTCGTCGGCGTGGTGGCGCTCGATGACGCTCGCCACCGCCTTGGGAAGGCCCCACCGGCGCGCGAGCACGCCGCCCACGAGCGCGTGGTCGACGCCGAGCTCGCGCCGCTCGCGGTGGATGCGCGCCTCGGGGGTCCGAGCCTCGCCGTGGATCTCGCGGGGGTACCCGGGATAGGCGTGGACGAGGACGAGCTTGCCGACGTCGTGCAGGAGCGAGGTGACCATCAGCCGGTCGCGGTCCGCGTAGCCGAGCTCGGCGGCGAGGCGGTCCGCGGCGCGCTGCGTCGCGACCCCGTGCAGCCGGAAGCGCTCCGGCGCGCCCTCCCACACTCCGGTGCGCTCGAAGAAGTCGAAGGTGCGGGCGCGAGCGGCGAGCGCTTGGACGGCCTCGGCGGAGAGCACGTCGACGGCGCGGACGACGATC
>JAOPZQ010000572.1 GCA_025964075.1 Solirubrobacterales bacterium
CCGAAGGCCGAGGCTGACGTGGACGCGATCGCGCTGCGGGACGTCTTCAAGGACCTCGGCGGCCACCGCGTGCTCGACGGGGTGACGCTCGCCGCGCCCGAGGGTCGCACCACGGTCCTGATGGGACCGAGCGGCGCGGGCAAGACCACGATCGTGAAGCACGTCCTCGGGCAGCTCCGGCCGGATCGGGGAGACGTCCTCGTCGACGGCCGCGACCTGGCCGCGATGAGCGACGCCGAGCTCACGTCCGCGCGCCGGCGCTTCGGCGTGCTCCTCCAGGGCTCGAGCCTCTTCGACTGCGGACTGTTCGGCGCGCTCAGCCTTCACGACAACCTCACGTTCGCGCTGCGCGAGAGCGGGCGCGCGGCGGGACGCGCGGCGGACATGACTGCCGCGCGGTGGCTGCGCGAGGTTGGTCTCCTCGACCACGCCGACAAGTTCCCCGAGGAGATTTCCGCGGGCATGCGCAAGCGGGCGGGGCTGGCGCGGGCGCTCGCGACCGAGGCGCCGCTCGTCGTCCTCGACGACCTCCAGGCGGGGCTCGACGGCGTGCGGACGAACCTCCTCTGCGAGCTCATCGCCCGCGTACGCGACGAGCGCGACGCGACGTTCCTGGTCACGACCCACAGCCGCGAGGTCGCGCGACGCCTGGCCGACGTGCTCGTCGTCATCAACGGCGGCCGCGTCGTCGCACACGGCCCGGGCGATGAGCTCCTCACCGAGTCGTCCGCTCCCGGCGAGTTCACGCACCAGTTCCTGCGGGGCGACGGGTACGCGCGAATCCAGCTCGCCCGCGAGGTCCCGCGGTCGGAGGCCGAGCCCGGCTGGGCACGCGAGCCGGCCGCGCCGTGGCGCCTGGCGGCGATCGCCATCGCGATCGTGCTGCTGGTCGCGCTGGCGATCGTCCTGCTGCTCCCGCAGTTCGGCGCGGACCGCGTGCTGAGCCCGATCTGACACCACGGCTCGGCTAGCACTCTGGAAGGACGTGGGGATACTTCCGGGGCCCGTTGCCCCAGTCCGTGGGACCCGTGAACCCCTTCCCATACGTGGATCCGCCGTTGCCGAGATCCGACCGCAGCGGGTAGGGGTTGTAGCCGATCTCGTGGACCTTCGAGAGGATCCCGGCGCTCAGCAGCGTCTTGACGGCCTGGTCGAGCTGAGGCGTGTACATGCCGAAGCTGTTCTCGCCGATCAGCGGTGCGAGCCGCATCGCGTGGCCCTGCGCGTCGTAGTACGCGTTTGCCGAGCCGAGGTTCTCGATGAAGTTGCTGGGGATGTCGGCGTAGGGGACGATGAACTCGAGCGCGGGGAGGGCCTCGCACAGCGCCTTGTGCAGATCCGGTAACGCCTGCACCGACGACGGCGCGACGCGCTGGACGCGACGCAGCGTCGACTGCAGGCGCGGCGCAGCGGCGCGCAGCTCATCGAAGAGGCTCTTGCCCACGCGGGCGGCGGGCACGATCCGGCTGAGGGTGGGGTGGAGGTCGTTTACCGCCCCGGCAAGGTTCGCGACGACCGGGGCCGCCTGCGCGGTGACCGCGCGCAGGGTCTGCGACGTGTTCCGGACCTGGCGCAGCGCCGCCGGGAGGTTGTCGAGCATGGCGCGCAGCGCCTGGTTCCGGTCGCTGATGGCCTGGAACGTCGTCGTTCCCGCGCGGGCGAGCTCCCCGATGGCGGTGCCGCGGTCGGCGATCGCCTGCGCCACGCGCCCGGACTCGTCGATCAGGCGCGCGGTCTGGGCGCGGTCCTGGTCGAGCAGCCGGATGACCGGAGCGCCCTGGTTGATCAGACCGGCGAGGCTGCCGAGCGTGGCGTTCAGCTGCGTGCCGCGGCCGCGGAGACCGCCGCCGAACCTCTGCAGGAGCCGGCGCACGTGGTCCCGGGTCGGCGGCCGCAGCGAGTCGAGCACCTGCTCGACGTCGACGTACTCGTCGCGGATGTGGCTCATCGGCAGCTCGCCGCCGCCGGGGATCGTCGCCTTCGAACGGCCGGGGAAGATCTCGACGTAGTTCTCGCCGACGAACGAGCGCAGCCGCACGTCGAACCGCGAGTCGACCGGCAGCGGGCCCTGCGACTTGTCGATGTCGAGGTCGACCGCCGCGCCGACGCCGTGGCGGTGCAGCGCCGTGACGCGCCCGACCCGGAGCCCGGCGATCCGGACCGACCCGCCCGGCCCGAGCGCCTCGGCGCTCGGCACGAGCACGGTGATGCGATAGCCGCCCGAGCCGAGCGACGGGGCCTGCCCGTTGGCGATGATCAGCGCGGACGCGAACGCGACGGCGACCGCGGTGCCGAGCGCGAGGATCACGAGCCGGGCGTCGAAGCGGCGGGTCACGGCACCCCCCTCGTCGGGGTGCCGGGCGTGCACCCGGGCGTGGCCTTCGTGTTGGGATCCGCGGTCTGGCCGCCGAGCGAGTTGAGGTCCACGATCAGATCGCCGCGCGGATACGCCCCGCGCGAATCGACGTACTTGAGGAGCGAGGCGGTGAAGTGCGTGAACGAGTAGAGGCCGAGCTGGCAGGCCGCGAAGTCCTTGACGATGTGGTTGAGGTCGGGCACCTGCGGGAGCAGGTTGGTCGCCGAGCTCGCGAGCTTGGCGGCGAAGGGCCGCAGCGAGTCCGCGAGCGGGACGAGCCGCTTGACCGGCGTGCGCAGCGCGAGGAGCGCGGGATCGGCCGCGGCGCCGAACGACCGGAGCGCGTCGAGGCCGGACCCGAGCCGGTCGGCGACCGGGCCGAGGGCGCGCAGCGCGCCGTCGAGGTTGGGCAGCGTGGTCTGCACCGTCGCGAAGCTCGAGTCGGCTTGCGTGAGGAAGGCCGGGAGGTCGCGAAGCGTCGCGTTCAGGTCCGTGGCCCCGGCTTCGATCTGCTTCAGCGTCGCGCCCCCGTCCGCGACCAGCTGGCGGAGCTGCGCGCTGCGCTCGCCGAGCTGGCCGGTGAGCGTGGCGAAGTTGTGCACCAGCTGCCGGGTCAGCACGGCGCGGTCGGCGAGCTCCTTGGAGAGCTGGCCGGCGTTCCGGAGGAACGGGACGAGCTCGACGAACGCCTGGCGCAACGACGTCCCACGGTCGGCGAGGCCGTTGCCGAGCCCGTCGAGGAGCTGTGCCAGCTCCGAGCGCCGGTCGGGCGTGAACACCTGCAGCACGTCGCGTACGTTCACCGCGGTGTCGGTCTGGCTGAGCGGCAGCGGCGTCCTCGCGGTCGCGAGGCCGGCTGACGGCGTCCCGCGATCGGTGATGTCGACGTACATGTCTTGGAGGGCGGTGATCGGCCTGAGCGACGCGTGCGCGTTGCGG
>JAOPZQ010000625.1 GCA_025964075.1 Solirubrobacterales bacterium
GTTACACGTTGGGGAACAGGGTGGCGGAACAGGCCGCTGGACGGGCAATCTTCGCGCCTGAGTTTGTGACATAGCGCACGGGTGTTCGGGTCGGTTTCGGGGTCGATTTGGCGCTCTTTGTGCGGCGTTTGTGGCGTTTTGGAGCGGGTTTTGGGAACGACGACGCCTCGAGGAGGCGCGCGAGTCGCCGCGGCGGCCTTCCGGGCGTCCGCTGGTGCTGTGGGGACCCAACGAACCAATGGCGCCCGAAATCGGCTCCAGTGGCGAGTTTTGTCGCCGTGCGCGACAAAAATCGCCAACGGCGGGCCGAGCGCGCCGATCCATGGGCGAACGAGGCCGGCCCAACCCGCTCCCCTCGTAGCCGCCGTTGTCGGGCGGTCCTGACGGGCGCCTACGAGAGCAGCAACAACGACGTCAAGCCGCCGCGGCCGGCGGGCTCGTCCGCCGCAGCCACTGCGCGGGGTCGTGCAGCTCCTCCGGCGTCGGGAGCGCCTCCGGCGAGGACCACACGTGCGCCAGGCCGGCCGCGCCGGCCTCGCGGGCGACGGCGTCACAGAAGCGCTTGCCGTCCTCGTACTGCCGGAGCTTCATCTCGAGGCCGAGCAGCCGCTGGAGCAGCCGGGCGGGGGCGGACGCCGACCGGCGGCGGCGGTTCATCGCCTCGCGCAGCTGGCCGAGCGACGGCAGCACGTCGGCGCCGCATTCGTCCATCACGTGCTCGGCGTGGCCCTCGACGACGGCCATCGTCGTCTGGACTCGGTTCATCAGCTCGCGCTCCTCGGGGCGGGCGACCAGGGACATGAGGTCGCCCTTGCGCACCGCGGCGACGACGCGCTTGACGTCGTCCATGCTCGGCAGCCGGCTGGCGCTCGCGGTGTCGATCCGCAGCTCCATGCCCTCCATGAGCTCGCGGATCATTCCCGCGAGGTGACCGTGGAGCCACGGCACGCCGGCGAACTGCACCGCGTGCGTGACCTCGTGCAGCGCGACCCAGCGGACGAACTCGTCCTCGTCGACCTTCAGCGCCGCGACGGCCCCGCCGAGGTTCGGCAGCACGAAGAGCAGGCGTGGGGGCCGCGTGGCCGGGTCGGCCTCCTCGAGCAGCACGAGCTCGTACTGCCCGAGCACGCGCTGGGCCATGAACCCGACGAGCACGCCGACCTCGGCGGTGACGACGGCGCCCGCGGCGAGCCGGATCGCCGGGCGCAGCGGGCCCTTCCCGCCGGCCTTCTGGAGCACCGGGTCGAGCAGCGCGCGCATCGATCCGAGATTGGCGCGCACCCAGTCGGCGCGGCTCACGCCCTCGGGCGGCGGCAGCTCGGTCTGCGGGTGAAGGCCCGTATAGGCGACCACTCGCGCCTGGCTGTCGGCGACGAGGTCCTCCAGATCGGCTCTCGGCGGCCGCGCGCTGCCCCCACCGGCCACGTATGTGGCGATCTTCTCGGCGAGGAACCAGTCGACCATCTTCACCTCATGGTGGCAAAGCCACTACTCGGCGGCGATCGCGGCGAGCTCGTCCAGCGTCGCCTCGGTGCGTGCGGCAGCCACGGGCGCGTGCGGCTCGAGATCGAGCGGCGCGCCGAGCGGGTCCTCCAGCCCGGGGAAGCGCACGAGCCCGCCCCCCTCGCGGACGATCAGCGCCGCCGCCGCGACGTCGACCGAGCGCGTGCGGCGCAGGGTGATCATGCCGTCGACCCGGGCGGCGGCGACCTGGCACAGCGCGAGCGCCATCGAGCCGAGGACGCGCACGCGGTACGTGGCGGCCATCAGCGGCTCGAGCTTGGGCCCCACGCTGCGCGTGTCGAGCTCGATCGCCAGCGCCTCGATCCGCCCGTCGGGCAGCCGGCGCTCGCCGAGCCCGGGGTCGAGGAGCTCGCCGTCGAGCGTCGCGCCCGCGCCGTGCTCCGCTGCCCACTCCTCGTCCGAGCCGAAGTCGTAGACGAACCCCAGTCGCACGTCGCCGACGGTCGGCCCGTCGGCGACCGCGATCGAGACGGCGTAGAAGGGCAAGCCGCGCTTCGCGTTGACCGAGCCGTCGATCGGGTCGATGACGACGCGCAGGTCGGAGGAGCCGTAGTCGACGACCCCCCGCTCCTCCGACACGGCGCAGAAGCGGTGTCCGGCGGCGTGAAGGCGGTCGAGGTGGGTGAACACCGCCGCCTCCGCCGCCTGGTCGATCATGACGGTCTGGTCGCCGCCCTCGCCGAGCCCGACCGGCTGCGCGCGCTCGCGGGTCGTGGGGTGCGCGCCGAGCACCGTGCGGATGTCGACGGCGGCGGCGCGGAAGGCTCGGAGCAAGGCTTCGGAGTCCAAGAGGCCGCCTATCCTCTCAGACGATGCGCGATCCTCTCGGCGGCCTCACCGACGCCCAGCGGCGCGCCGCCACCCACCCCGGAGGTCCGCTGCTCGTCCTCGGGGGCGCAGGGACTGGGAAGACGCGCACGCTGCTGGCCCGTTTCGCATGGCTCGTGGCCCACGACCAGCGTCCGGAGTCGATCCTCGTCGTCACCGAGCGCGAGGCCGCCGCCGAGCGGCTGCGCGGCGCCGTCGAGAGCGGGCTCGACCGCGCCTACGAGGAGCTGCCGGTCTTCTCGATCGACGGCGTCTGCCGGCGGCTGCTGCGCGACGAGGCGCTGGAGGCCGGCCTCGACCCGTTCGCCGTCCCCCTGACGCCCGCCGATCGCCTGGCGATGCTCCTCGACCGCATCGGCGAGCTCACCCTGCGCGTCCACGACTTCCGCGGCGACGCGACCGCGCTGGTCGGCTCCTTCGTGCGCCGGATCGACCGCCTGAAGGCGGAGGGGATCACGGCCGAGGAGTACGCGGCGTGGGCCGAGGGCCTGCCCGAGGTCGGCGACGCCGAGCGCACCCGCGCCGCCCGCGAGCGCGAGTTCGCCGGCCTGTTCGCGGCGCACGAGCGGATGCTCGCCGAGGCCGGCACGCTCGACGGCGGCGACGTCGTCCTCACGGCGGTGCGGGTCCTGCGGGAGAAGGCTCACGTCCGCGCGCGCACCGCGGCACGCTGGCGCCACCTGCTCGTCGACGACCTCGAGGAGCTGCCCTTCGCCCACGGGCTGCTCGTGCGGCTCCTCGCCTCCGAGCACGGCAACCTCGTCGCGGCCGCCGACGACGACGCCGCGCTCGGCCGCCTCCGCGCCGCGGCGGCGAAGAACGTCCGCGACTTCCGGACCGAGCACCCGGAGGCGGAGACCGTCACGCTCGAGCTCTCGCTGCGCTGCGGCGCCGCCGTCGTGCAGGCGGCGCGCGCGGTGGTGGCGCCGGCGGAGGACCGCCTGCGCACGAAGCTCGACGGCGCACTCGGCGGAGAGGTCGCGTTCTGGCGCTGCGCGAACGAGCGCGCCCAGGCCCAGGCCGTCGCCGC
>JAOPZQ010000632.1 GCA_025964075.1 Solirubrobacterales bacterium
CCCACCGGCATGGCGGGCTGGCGCTCGCGGAGCGCGCGCGGAAGGAGCTCGTCGTCGCTGGCGCCCGGCCGCGCCGCGACGCGCTGCGCGGCCGGGACGCGCTCACGCCGAGCGAGCTGCGCGTTGCCGAGATGGCGGCCGAAGGGCAGACGAACCGGGAGATCGCCCAAGCGCTGTTCGTGACTCAGCGCACGGTGGAGGTCCATCTCACGAGCGCCTACGGGAAGCTCGGGATCTCCTCGCGCCGGGATCTCCCGGCGGCGCTCGAGCGGGACTGACCGCGCTCAGGCGGTCGCGAAGAAGGCCAGCGCGGTGATGAAGATCGCGGTGCCGGCGAGCACCGTGCCGAACTTGATCGAGAAGCGCCGGGTCACGCCGGCGATGCCGAACACTCCGGTAGGCCGCGAAACGCCGCGACGATGGCCGAGAGGCCGAGGATCACCGCGATGTAGATCTCGAGGCGCGGGTTCCAGCGCCGCTCGCGCTCCCAGCGCCGCCGGCCGGCCGGGTCGTCGGGAGGCGGCGGCAGCTCCTCGTGGGTCGCGTTCTGGTGCGGTTCGTGCGTGTGGAGGTGGCCGTGCGGGCTCATCGTGCGCGGCATCCTCTCCTACGGCGGGTCGTGTGCACAACCGGGTGTCCACCCTGATGTTTCAGATCGAGCGCCAGTCGGCCGATACCCTCACGACGATGGAGACCCGCGAGTCACGTGTACTGCTCGAGACCCCGCGCTATCGCGTGGTCGGGACGCTGCGCCTGCCGCGCGACGGGTACCGCAGCCGGATGACCGACTACCTGAACTCGAACGACCGCGACTTCATCGCCCTGACCGACGTCGAGGTCCGCTCGCTCGACGACCCGACCCAGGGCTTCTCGCGGCCCTTCCTCGCGATCTCGCGCCAGCACATCGTGCTGGCGACGGAGGACGCCCCCGCGTAACCACCGGCGCCGCTCGGACTACAATCCGGGCATGGCGTCCAACGAGGCACCCGTCCGCCGCGCCGAGGCCCTGCGCGCCTCCCCGAGGATGTTCGACTCGAACTTCCTCGACTTCTTCTCGCGCGTGCACTGGTCGGTGCCCCTGCTCGTCTTCGTGCCGTTCATCGGCTTCCTGACCGTCCATTCGCTGATCCACCTGGCGGTGTGGGCCGTGGCCCTCCTCGCGCTCGGCGGCTTCGGCTTCTGGACGCTGACCGAGTACTGGCTGCACCGGCTGGTGTTCCACTGGGAGGTCGACCACCCGATCGGCAAGCGCCTCCACTGGATCATCCACGGCGTCCACCACGACCACCCGAACGACCCGCTGCGCCTGGTGATGCCGCCGTCGGTGAGCATCCCGCTGGCGGCGCTGTTCCTCTACGTCTTCTACCTCGTGCTCGGCGCCCCGGAGTGCTTCGCGTTCGCGATCGGCTTCTACGTGGGCTACCTCTTCTACGACATGACGCACTACCACGTGCATCACCACCGTCCGAAGACGGCCGCCGGCCGCCGGCTGCGCGAGGCGCACATGCGCCACCACTTCCAGGACCACACGACGGGCTTCGGCGTCTCGATGCCGCTGTGGGACCACGTGTTCCGCACGGTCCCGAAGCAGCGCCGCACCTGAGCCTCGGGAGCGCGCTCCTCACGCCCGCGGGTCGAGGACGAGCTTGCCGGTGCTCCGCCGCGCGCGCAGGTCCTCGTGCGCCCGGCGCGCCTCGGCGAGCGGGTACGTGCCGCCGACGATCGGCCTGAGCTCGCGCTTGACGACGAGGTCGAGCAGGTCGTCCATGGCGTCCCTCAGCATCTGCGGGCGCGCGATGCAGTGGACGAGCCAGAAGCCGATGACGCCGCTCGAGTGGAGCATCAGCGCGCCCGGGTGGATGGGCTTCGGGTCCTCGCGGGAGGCCTGGCCGTAGACGACGAGGCGACCGAACGGCGCGAGCGCGGCGAGGCTCTGGTCGAACGTGGAGCCGCCGACCATCTCGAGGACGACGTCGACCTTGCCGCCGTTGGCCTCCTCGATCGCGGCCTTCAGGTCCTCGGCCCCGGCGTCGATCGCGACGTCGGCGCCAAGCTCACGGGCGAGGGCGCGCTTCTCCTCACTCGAGGCCGAGGCGATCACCTTGCCGGCGCCCCAGCGCTTGGCGAGCTGCACGGCCAGCGTGCCGACGCCGCCGGCCGCGGCGTGGACGACGACGCTCTCGCCCTGCCGCAGCTTGCTGGAAGTGCGCAGGAGATGCCACGCGGTCGTGCCCTGGAGGACGAGCGCGAGCGCCTCGCCGTCGCCCACCTCGTCGGGCAGCGGGAACGTGAGCGCCGGATGGGCGAGCGCCGTCTCGGCATACCCGCCGCCGCTGAGCAGCGCAACGACGCGGGTGCCGTCGGGAGTGCGGCCGACGACCTCGGCGCCTGGCACCAGCGGCAGCTCCGCGGCCGCGAGGTAGGAGTTGTCGACCTGGTGGGTGTCCGCATAGTTGACGCCCGCGGCGGTCACCTCGATCGGGACGAAGCCGCCCTGGGCCTCGGGCTCGGGGAGCTCGACGGGCACGAGCACCTCGGGGCCCCCGTACTCACTGACCTGGATTGCCTTCACGGCACGCTCCTTCGCAGTCGGGCGGTGCGGTGGGACGTACTGTTTCAGGGCTGTGGCGTCGGCGGCGCCGCGAGGTGTAAAAAGACAGCAACGAAAGAGAGCCTCTTCGGTTACGGCGGCGCTCGCGCTCCATCGTGTGGGGGTGTGGTCACCAGACGGGAATAGTTGCCGACAAGTGTCCACACCCCCCCGGCGAGACGCTGCCGAGCGGGCG
>JAOPZQ010000636.1 GCA_025964075.1 Solirubrobacterales bacterium
CCGGGTTCGCCGAGCTCCTCGGGCGGCTCCGCGGCCCGCTCGGCCGCGCCGCGCTGATCGAGGTCGCCGAGGAGCCCCGGCTGGGCACGAGCTTCGCCGCCGCCCTGGCCGCCGCGGAGCCGACCGGCGAGCGCGAGCCCGTCTCCGAGGAGGACGACGCCGACTGGATCTTCACCTCGGGCACCACGGGCCATCCGAAGGCCGTCGCGCTCACGCATGGCGGCTCGGTGGCCTGCGGGCACCAGGCGGCGCCGGTCTGGGGAATCGACGACGAGAGCGTGTACCAGTCCTTCTCCCCGTTCTTCACGAGCACCGGCTCGCACACGAACCTGCTCGCCTGCCTCGTCGCGGGCTGCACCTACGTGGTCGAGCCGGCCTTCGACGTCCGGGGCACCCTCGAGCGGCTCGCCCGCCATCGCGCGACGTCCACGTTCTTCGTCTCGAGCGTGCTGCAGCTGATGTTCGCCCGTCTCGACCCCGCCGAGATCGCCGCCTGCGACCTGCCGGCGCTGCGCCGCGTGTGCTACGGCGCCCAGTCCGCCGGCCCCGACTTCTACCGCCGGGTGTGGACGCAGATCGGCGAGGCGTGGGGGGTCGAGCTCGTCAACGTCTACGGCCTCACCGAGGGCGGCACGTCGGGGATCATGCTCACGAACGAGGACCACCCCGAGGCGCTGCGGCGCATGGGCTCGTTCGGGCTCTCGATCGGCCGTACGAGCTTCCACCCGTGGGTCGAGCACGCCGTGCTCGACGCCGAGGACGCACCGGTCGCGCGCGGCGCGGTCGGCGAGCTGTGCCTGCGCGGGCCGAGCACGATGTCGCGCTACGTCCGCGACGACGCGGCGACGGCGAAGGCGCTGCGCGGCGGATGGCTCCACACCGGCGACATGGCGACCGTCGACGACGCCGGCTTCGTGTACTTCGTCGACCGCAGCAAGCAGCTCATCCGCCGGGGCGGGCTGAACATCTCCTCGGCGGAGGTCGAGGGGATCCTCGCCGAGCATCCCGGCGTGGCTGAGGCGGCGGTCGTGCCGATGCCCAACCCCGTGCTCGGCCAGGACGTGCGCGGCGTGGTCGTGGCCGCGACCGACCCGCCGCCCACCGAGAGCGAGTTGATCGAGTTCTGCCGCGAGCGACTCGCCGACTACAAGGTGCCCGCGCGCATCGACTTCGTCGACGCGCTCCCGCGCAACGCGATGAACCGCATCGTCAAGGGCGCGCTCACCGGCGACGACGGCGGCCTGCGCCCCGCCTAACCACGATGGCGCCCGACTTCCAGCGTCCGTTCACGCTGCCCGCCGGCGCGGCCGGGATCGTGCTGGTCCGGCACGGGTCTGCCGCCACCGGCAGGGCCGACCCGCCGCTGACCGAGGACGGCCGGCGGCAGGCCCTCGCGGTGGCGGACCGCCTGGGCGGCGAGACCGTCGCCGGTCTGTTCGTGACGCCGCTGCGACGGACCGCGGAGACCGCGGCGCCGCTCGCGCAGCGACTGGGGGAGGAGCCCGTCGTCGTCGAGGACCTGCGCGAAGTGCACCTGGGCGAATGGGACGGCCACCTGAACGCGCGCCTCAAGGAGCGGAGCGCGGTGGGCGCTCGCGTCTTCTCGACCGGCCGGTGGGACGCGATCCCGGGCGCGGAGGACATGGACCGCTTCACGGCCCGCGTCCGCGCCGGAGCCGACCGGGTCGCCGACGCCGTCGGCCCCGACCGCACCGGCGTCGCGGTGGTTCACGGCGGCGTCATCGCCGAGATCTGCCGGCAGGCCACGAACAGCGACGCGTTCGCGTTCCTCTACGTCGACAACGGGTCGATCAGCCGGGTCATGCGCCTCGCCAGCGGGCGCTGGGCGTTGCGTGGGTTCAACGACGTGTCGCATCTCTGATGCTGCCCGTCAGGACCGCCCAAAAACGGCTGGCTACGAGGGGAGGGCGCCCACCGCGGCGGCGGGGTGCCTGCGTCTCCAGGGGTGCCTGCACTTAGCCGCGATATGCGCGGCCAAAGTCAATCACCCCCCCGCCAGAATCCCCTCCCTCGTAGCCGCCGTTGTTGGGCGGTCCTGACGGGCGCACCCAGAGTGGCGGAGCGGAGCCGCGCCACGCCGCTACACCGGCGCCATCACCCCGAGCGCGCGTAGCCGCTCGCCCGTCGCGCGCACGACCGCCACCTGCTCGTCCTGGCCGAGGATGAACATCACGCCGGTCCAGCCCATCGCCTCGAGCTCGCGGAGCCTCTCGGCCCAGCGCTCCTCCGACCCCCACAGGCAGAGGGTGTCGATGAGGTGCTCGCTCAGGCGCTCGGACACGACGCCGACGTTCCGCGGGCGCGTGTTGTCGGCGTGCGCGCCGTAGTCGTAGTCGCGCCACAGCGCCCGCACGTCGTCCTGGATCTCGGCGGGGACCTCCCGCTCGTCGAGGTCGCCCCGCATCGCCCGGTTCGCCATCGCCACGATCATCGCGCCGAGGTCGGCGCGGACCGCCTCGTGGCTCTCGCCCAGCGACACGGCGGGGGCGATCCACGCCTCCTGGTCCTCGCGCCGGCGCGCCGCGGCGAGACGGCGACGCTGGACCTCGGGGTCCATGGTGCCGCCGTAGAGGATGCCGTCTCCGACTTCGCCCGCGAGCGCCGCCGCCTTCGGCCCGTCGGCGCCGATGAGCAGCGGGCACCCCTCGCGGACGATGCCCGAGGCGGGGATGGTCGAGTCGCGGAACGCGCCCCCCTCGCCGCGCCAGGTGCCGCGGATCGCCCGGACGGCGTCGCCGAGGTCGGCCAGGCGGGCGGGCTTCAACCCGAGGCCGCGGGCGGCGCTGTTGCCCGTCGCGAGCGTGCCGACGGTGCGCCCGCCGTTCAGCTCGTTCGCGGTCGCGAGCAGGTTGGCGATGATCACCGGGTGGCGCACGACGACGTGGCTCGTCAGCGGGCCGATGCGGATTCGCTCCGTCACCCGTGCCGCCTCGAGCTGGTGCAGGTAGGACTCCTGGTAGACGGTCGGCGAGTCCGCGACTCCCATCCAGTCGAAGCCCGCCTCCTCGCCGGCGCGCGCGGCGGCGCGCGTCTCCTCGGGGTCGCGCGGGAGGATCATGAACCCGAAGCGCACGGGGCCTACAGCGGGTAGCCGACCGGCTGCCCGTCGTCGCCGAGCCGCTCGATGTACTCGGTCATGCCGTAGCCGACGCGATCGCCCCAGCGGTACTCGGTGAAGCCCTCGGCGACGCGGGAGACGAGCACCTGGTCGCCCGCCCGGCGCCGGTTGCGCAGCGGCGTCATCGTCAGCACGCGCGACTCGATGACCTCCTTGCGCTCGGCCGTCCACACGGTGATCGTGGCTCCGGCGGGGTCGCGCTCGGGCGACCACTCGGTGACCACGTCGAGGTCGAGCACCTCCTCGTAGGCGCCGTCGACGAGCAGCACGCCGAGCCGGCGCGAGCCGCCGCCCTCCTGCATGTTCTTGAGCAGCATCAGCCCGCGGTCGGGACCGCAGTTGCCGAGGAACAGCCGGTACGCCCAGATCGCCTGCCAGAAGCGGGGACCCCAGGAGTGGTCGCGCCAACCGAGCGCGTCGAGCTGCCACGACTCCTCGCCCACGCGCATCGTGCCCTCGACCGCGACGTGCTGGTTGAAGTGGCCGCGCGAGAACTGATCGCCGTAGAGCATCCGCGCGACGGCCTCGGGTGAGGTCGGCTCGCCGCCGTGGGCGGGCGAGAGCGCGCGAACCTCCCAGCGCACCTCGCCCTCGACGCGCGGCGCGGACTCGAACGCGGTGCGCGGATCGCGGAGCACGGAGGGGTCGTCGAGGAGCATCAGCTCGCCGCCGTAGGAGATCGTCAGCCGCTCGAACGGCTCGCTCACCTCGTACCGGAGGCCGCCGGCGGCGAACGCGTCGTTGGCGGCGATCGGCGGGCGCTGGAACTGGCACGCGGCCCGGCCGTCGGGGAGGTAGAGGCACACCGAGAGCTCCGCGTAGCCCTCGTTGACACGGTTGCCCAGGCGCAGCCAGCCGCCGACCCGCTGGTCGGGGTCGAACCCGTTGACGTAGACGCTCTCGTTGAAGTTGCTCGCGGCCTCGGCCGCGTGGGGGTACTCGTCGCGCGGCTCGAGCCGCATGCCGTCGCTCGCCATCACCCGAGCCTCGCAGGATCCGCGCTTCCGGCAGACTGGCGAAAGCGCCAGTCGTCCGGCCCGGACGCGGCTGAGAGTCTCGCGGGTATGCGCGATCGGGTGCGGATCGGCTGCTACGCCGCCTTCTGGGGAGACACGGGCCGGTCGGCCCGCCAGCTCCTCGACGGCGGCGACGTCGACTACCTAGTCTCCGACTACCTGGCCGAGATCACCATGGCGCTGCTCGCGCGCGCCCGCGCCAAGGACCCGGAGGGCGGCTACGTGCCCGACGCCGTCTCGACGCTCGCGCCGCTCCTGCCCGAGATCGCCGACCGCGGCATCCATGTCGTGACGAACGGCGGGGCGCTCAACCCCGAGGCGTGCGCGGCCGCGCTGCGCGCCGCCGCCGCCGAGGCGGGCGTCACGCTGACCGTCGCCGCCGTCACCGGCGACGACCTGCTGCCCCGCCTCGAGGACC
>JAOPZQ010000638.1 GCA_025964075.1 Solirubrobacterales bacterium
ACGGCGACGCTCGCGACGGCGAGCGCCATGCCGAGCGCGAGCCACGTGCACTCGCCGAGCAGGCTCTGTGCGACGAGGTAGGAGACGGCCTGGCGCGCCGCGGCGAGCTGGATCGCGATGCCGACGAGCGCGACGGCCGCCAGCGGGGCGAGCTCGGCCGCGAGCCAGCCGCCGACGCGCACCCGCCGCACGGCCATCGCCCACAGCGGCAGCGTCGTGTAGAACGTCACCTCGACGCACAGGCTCCAGGCCACCGGGATGCCGCCGCCCAGCGTGCGGTGCGAGTAGAGCTGCCCGAAGAAGTAGTAGCGCCACCAGTCGTGGCCGAAGACGCCGACGATCCCCGGGAACGCGCCGAGCACGGTCAGCGCGACCCAGTACGCGGGCACGATCCGGAGCACGCGCCGGCGCAGGTAGCGGGCGGTCGACGGGCGCGGGCGGCCGGCGGCGCGCGCCGCCACGTACGGCCGGTAGAGCAGGAAGCCCGAGACCACGAAGAAGAGGATGAGCGCCGTGTTGCCGGCGACGGCGAGCACGTCGCCGATCACCGCCTTGTTCAGTTCGCCCGTGATGCTCGCGACGTGGAACCCGATGATGCACAGCACCGCGATCGCCCGGAACGAGTCGAACAGCGCGAAGCGCGGGCTCCCGGGCGGCGGGGCGACCGCGGGAGAGGGCGCGGCCGCCGTCGCGGTCACGGCCCGCAGGCCTCGAGCAGCGCGTCGACGCGGTCGAGCAGCGCGCCGTCGAACGAGCGATCCCACTCGCGGCTCCAGCGCACGGCGCTCCCCCGCGCCCGGCGCTCGACGTCCTCGACTCCGGCCGCGGCCGCGCGCAGCCCGGCGGCGACGCCGTCGATCGTCGGCTCGACGGCGAGCAGATTGGACGAGATCGCCGCCATCGCCTCAGCGGTCTTGTTCTCGAAGCGGTTGGTGACCGTGAGCATTCCCGCCGAGGCCATCTCGATCGGCACGAGGCTCGGGTGCGGCGTGTACATCAACGCCAGCCCGACGTCGTGCCGGCGGAGCACCTCGGCGTAGGCCTCCTGACCGGCTCGCGGCACGAGCTCGAGCGTCGTCCCGCCGCCGAGCCCGATCCGCCGGCCGGCCTCGACCGTGCCGATGCCGTGGAGCTCCCATCCGCTCGCGAACGCCCCGTCCTCGACCGCGCGGCTCAGCGCGAGCACCCCGAGGTCGAACATGTTCCGGGCCGCGTGGGGCTCGGGCCGCGCGTAGAACAGCAGGCGCCGGGTGCTCCGCGCGGCGAGCTCGCCGGCCGTCGGCGGCGCGACCGCGGTGATCGCGTTCTGGAACGACGCGGAGGACGCATCGCCGTCCGGGTCCGCGAACACGCCGAGCTCGCGGCGCCGGAACCAGTCGCGCAGCAGCTCGGTGGAGAACAGAGCGACGTGGGGGAACGTGTAGGACTCGTCCGCGAGGGCCGCCCACGTGCCCATGGGGAACGTGAACGGCTCGTGCTCCTGGATCAGGTAGAGGAATCGCTCGCCGCCCAGCCCGCGGATGGCGGCGTGCGCGATGTGGGCGGTCCACCACGTGGTCGCCACGAACCGGTCCGTCGGGCTCACCTCGAGCCCCGCGGTCTCGCGGCCGAACGCCACCTCGACGCGGTCGAGCACGCCGGCGAGCCCGCTGAAGGCCTCGACGCGCCGGCGCCAGGAGCGCGGCAGCGGCGGGCTCGGATCGACGGTGACGATCCGCACCCGGGCGCCCCGCTCGGCCAGCCGCCGCGCCAGGTTGAAGGCGGCGATGTAGCCGCCGAAGAAGTGGTCGAGGTCGATCGACGGAATCAGCAGGTTGACCCGGCGCGGCGCCTCCTCCGATACCGCGAGGTCGAGCGGCGCGATCTTCTCCGCCACGGTGAGGGCGCCGCCGGCGCCGTCGAGCGCTCCCCGGTTGGGCTTCATAACGAGGTCCGGGGGCGGCACCGCGTCCAGCCGGAGGCGCCGCGCGGGCCGCTCGCGGGCGCTGGCCGCGAGGAGGCGGCGCCAGGCGAACGCGTGGAAGAGCATCCACTCGGCGCCGAGCGTTTCGGTGCGGCCCCCGAGCAGCTCGCGCGCGCCCCGGGCGCCGAGCGTGGCGAGCGAGACCGGCGAGGTGTCGGCCGCGAGGAAGCGTTCGAGCGCTCGGCGCTTGGGCGCGGTCATCCGGTCCCCGCAGCGCATCTCCAGAACGGTGCCGAACTGGAGCAGCCGGCAGGCGTCACCGAAGTAGCTCGTGCGCCACCGGCGCACCCGCTCTCGCGGGTCGCGCCGGAGCGCGCCGAGCCGGTCGCGGAGCGCCGTCATCCGGTTCGCGGTGGCGTGCCCGAGCGAGGCCGATCCGTGCTGGACGTAGTCGTAGAGCGGGCGGTCGACGAACGCGATGTCGCCCCGGGCGAGCGCGACGAGCGCGAGCCAGTGGTCGTGGAAGTGGGCGAACTGCGCCGGCGGGAACGGGAGCGCGTCGTCGAGCAGGTCCCGGGGGAACAGCGACGCGGCGCCCGTCACCGCGTTGGCCACGAGCAGCGACAGGAGGTCGTCGTGGTTGTTCCGCCGGTCGCGCCAGTACGTCTCGGAGATGAGCGCGCCGTCGCGGGCGACGATGCGGGCGTCGCTGTAGGCGAGCTGGGCGTCGCCGAGGGCGGCGACGAGCGTCGCCAGCTTGTCGGGGTCCCAGGCGTCGTCCTGGTCCGCCAGCGCGACGAGGTCCGCGCCCGCCGGCGCCAGGGACAGCGCCCGCTCGAAGTTGCGGTAGAAGCCCAGGCGCCGCGGCGAGCGCGAGACGACGAAGCGGGGGTCGTCCGCGACCGCGGCCTGCAGGGTCGCGAAGCGGTCAGGGCTCGAGCAGTCGTCGCTGATCACGCACACCCAGTGAGCATGGGTCTGGGCGCGGATCGACCCGAGCTGGCGGGCCAGGAGGTCGGCGGGCGGGTTGTAGGTCGCCATCCCGATCGCGACGAGCGGCCGGCCGGCGTCGCCGTCGGCACCGGGCATCGCCACCGGCGCGGACGCCGACGCGACCTCGATCCGCGCGAGCTCCGCGACCGCCTCGCCACCGTCCTCGAGACCGGCGTGCACGCCGATCACGGCCGTCGTCCCGGCGGCCCGCGGCCCGATCCGGGCCAGGCCCCAGAAGCCGCTGCGGTAGGCATGCGCGTCTCCCTGCTCGTGGAGGAAGTCGAGCCGCGGCATCCCGTGCGCGCTCACGGGCTGGCGCTCGCCGTCGACGACGAGGTCGAGCGAGCGGATCCGCGCCGCGGGGGAGAAGCAGGTGCCGCAGACGAACAGCGCCGTGCCGCCGCCGACCGCCACGCCTCCCGGGAGCTCGGAATCTAGACGAACGTGGAGCGTGCGGTCCGGGGCGATAGCGCGGTTCTACTAGACTCGCGCGCCTCGTGGAACGGACTCCCGCGGAGATCGATCCCTACGCGAACGATCCGGGTCACTGGGGAGCGTCGCTTGCCACCCTCGCCGAGGTCATCTTCCCGTGCCTCGAGGCGGTCGGCGCACGCACCGTCGTCGAGGTCGGCGCCTACGCGGGCGACCTGACGGCCCTCCTCGCCGACTGGACGGCTCTGCGCGGCGGCCGGGTGTGGGCCATCGACCCCGCGCCGCAGGCGGGGCTCGTCGGGCTCGCGGAGCAGCGCGCCGAGGTCGAGCTCGTGCGGGAGATGAGCCACGCCGGCCTGCGCGAGATCCCGATGCCCGACGCCGTCGTGATCGACGGCGACCACAACTACTACACCGTCGCGGGGGAGCTCCGGATCATCGCCGAGCGCTCCGGCGACGGCGCCCTCCCGCTGCTGCTGCTGCACGACGTCGGCTGGCCCCACGGGCGGCGCGACACCTACCACGCACCGGAGCTGATTCCCGAGGAGCACCGCCAGCCGCTCGTCGAGGGCCCGGGGCTGTACCCCGGGGTGAGCGGCGTCCGGCCCGGCGGCCTCCCCTTCCACTGGGCCGCCGCACAGGAGGGCACGCCGCGCAACGGCGTCCTCACGGCCGCCGAGGACTTCGTCGCCGAGCATGAGGGACTGCGGCTCGTCGTCGTCCCGGCGTTCTTCGGCCTCGGCGTGATCTTCCACCGCGACGCGCCGGCCGCCGCCGGGCTCGCGGAGATCCTCGACCCGTGGGACCGCAACCCCCTCCTCGAACGGCTCGAGGCCAACCGGGTTCTCCATCTCGCCTCCTCGCACTTCCAGATGACCGAGGCCGCCCGCCACATCGCTCGCAACGCCCGCAAGGAGGCGCTCATGCGGGAGATGCTCCGCTCGCGCGCGTTCACGCTGGCGGAGCGCCTCTCGTGGCTGAACCAGCGCGGGGACCCGGCGTTCACCCGCGACGAGGTGCGCCGGCTCGTCGACGACTAGGAACTCCGGTTTCGCCCTTCAGGCCGCCGACGACGGCGGCCGCGACGGAAGGGGGATCGGCCGGCCGCTCAGTGGGCTCCATCCGCCGAACGTGTGATTCGTATGGGGCCTTGGTGGGTTTCTCCCGCCGGATGTCCCGGCATCCGGGCGGAAGCCACCACACACCCCTCTCGAGGCGGTCGTTGTTCGAGCGACCAGGGGCGACCGGCGCATCTAGCTCCGCCGCTTCCGCCGCAGGTTCAGCTCACGCAGCGGCTTGGTGAGGCGCCAGCTCGTGCTGCCCGTGACCTCGCCGAGCTGGCGCTCGAGGTCGCGGACGCGGGCGTCGGACTGGAGCTGGGTCGAGACCGCCTTCGCCTGCGCGGCGGCGGCCTCGGCCTCCGCCCGCCGGGCGCGCTGCTTCCAGTCGCCGCCCATCACGCCGACGCCCGGCATCTTCCCGTCCCACTTCTCGGCCACGCGCATGTGGGCCTCGACCCACGTCTCGGCGTTGCCGATCAACTCGAGGGAGTGGTTGTGGACCACGCGGAAGTCCGCCGTCATCACCTTGCGGCCGGCGGAGCGGACCTGCAGGCAGTAGTCGAAGTCGTAGCCGTGGAGCTGCCCGAGCGACTCGTCGAAGCGGATGTTGCGCACGGCCCACGGCGAGAGGCACAGGACGAACCCGTCGACGGTGTCCACCTCGCCGGTCCGCGCGTAGGGCGGAAGCGTGTTGCCGTTCCAGGAGAACGACTCGATGTCGCCGCCGCCGAGCTCGCCGTAGCGGTGCACGAACGACGCCCACGTGACCGATCCCTCCCACCAGGCGATCGAGCGCACGCCGATCGCGCCGACGCAGCCGACGACCGCGACGTCCGGGTCGCGCAGCGCCTCGCGCAGCTTGCGGCAGAAATCGCGGTCGACGATCTCCGCGTCCTGGTGGACGAGAACGAGCGCCTCGAGATCCTCGTGCGCCGCGGCCTTCTCGAGCATCAGGTTGTAGCTGCGGAAGATCGACCCGGCGGCGGCGTGCGCGAACACCGGCGAGTCGGGCTCGGCCGCGAGGCGGATCCCGGGCCCCGCGCAGCGCTCGTAGGTCTCGGGCGCCGTGATCGAGCTTCCGAAGGCGATCATCGCTTCTCCGCGAGGATGATAGGGGCGCCCGTGGCCGCCCATGATCTGAACGTCCGCCTCGAGAGCCCACTGCCCGTCGCGCTGCCGGTCGGCAGCGCGACCGCGATCTTCTGCTCGGGCAGCGCGTACCCCCCGGACGACGAAGTTCGGGGGCTGGCGATCGTCGTCGACGGGGTGCCCCACCCGGCGGCCGCGTTCGGTATGCCGCGTCCGGATCTCCCGGACGCGCACCGCAGCGGGTTCTGGGCGACCGTGCCGGTCCCGGCGCACGACCGCCCGGGCGCGGTCGACCTCGAGGCCGAGCTCGAGCTCGCCCGCGGCGGGCGGGTCCGCGCGCCGCTCGGGCGGATCGAGGTGGTCGAGGCGCCCTCCCCGACGCCCCAGGAGGCGCCGGCCGGCGCCATCGCAGTGTGCCTCGCGACGTTCGAGCCCGACCCCGCGCTCCTTCGCGCCCAGCTCGAGTCGCTGCGCGCGCAGACGGACGAGCGCTGGATCTGCCTCGTGAGCGACGACTGCTCCGCCCCGGAGCACTTCGAGCGCATCGTCGAGGCGATCGGGCCGGATCCGCGCTTCGTGGTCTCGCGCTCGGCCCGGCGCCTCGGCTTCTATCGCAACTTCGAGCGAGCCCTGCGGATGGTCCCCGCCGGCGTCGAGCTCGTCGCGCTGTGCGACCAGGACGACCGCTGGTACCCGGAGAAGCTCGCGACCCTGCGCGGCGCGCTCGGCGGCGCCCAGCTCGTCTACTGCGACCAGCGCCTCGTCGACGCCGACGGGAGGGTGCTGCGCGAGACGATGTGGAAGGGGCGGCGCAACAACCACACGAGCCTCGCCTCGCTGCTCGTCGCCAACTCGATCACCGGCGCGGCGACGCTGTTCCGTCGGGACGTGATGGAGCTTGCGCTGCCGTTCCCCGACACTCCGGGCCTCCAGTTCCACGACCACTGGCTCGGGCTCGTGGCGCTCGCCGCGGGCGATATCGCCTACGTCGACCGGCCCCTCTACGACTACGTCCAGCACCGCGGCGCCGTGTTCGGCGACGTCGACGAGCGGGCCGAGCCCGCGCGCCGCGCCGGCTCGCGCGGCTGGCGCGCCGCCTACTTCTGCGGCTATCTCGCTCGCGAGGTCCAGGCCCAGGCGCTGCTCGCGCGCGGCGGC
>JAOPZQ010000646.1 GCA_025964075.1 Solirubrobacterales bacterium
CCGGCGACGCGGTAGGGCTGCTCGACGAGCGCGACGGCGAAGCCCTCTGCGCGCGCCGCCGCCGTGGCGGCGAGGAGGTCGCGCGCGCCGACTCCGCCGCCCGCGCCGTGGCCGAGCACGAGCGCGGCCCTCTGCCGGTCCTCCGCGGGGTGGAGGTGGACGTGGGCTGGGCCGTGCGGCGTGTCTACCGCGAGCGGTGCGTTCTCGACCATGACCGCGCGCGAAGCTAGCACGGTCCCCGGGGCCTTCGACGCCGCCCTCAGGGCTCGTCGATCGCCTGCTTCAGCACCCAGGCCGCGACCAGCGCGCGGGCGCCCCACAGGATCAGGTTGATCCCCACGAGCAGCCCGATGGCCCACGCGCCGGAGCTGGGGAAGTCGGCGAGCAGGAAGATGCCGAGGATCGCGGAGAGAGCGCCGTTCAAGGCCGCGAAGCCGACGCCGGGCTTCCCGCGCGCCTGCCAGGCGGCGGCGATCAGCAGCGCGCCACGGCCGAAGAACCACACGGCGAGGAGGAACGTCAACGTGAGCGTGCCGGTCAACGGCGAGACGATGATCCAGATGCCGACGATCAGCCCGAGCACGCCGTCCAGTAGCCGCAGCCCGATCGGCTCCCGCTCCCGAACCGACCACGCGTGGTAGAGCGAGACGCCACTGGCGAACACGAGGACCCAGCCGAGGAACACCGCGATCGTGACCGAGGCGATCACGGGCACGGCGATCGCCACGAGGCCGGCGAGGATCGACAGGCTGCCGGTGATCGCCAGCGCCGTGCGGACCCGCCGCAGGTCGTCGTCGGAGAGGCCGAGGCCGATGATCCAGGCGCGGATGGCGCCCGGATCGCGGACAGCCGCCGGACCCAGCCGCTCTGTCCAGGACTGAGGCATCGCGTCCCTGTACATAGGCCGCCCTCGTGGTCGTGCCAAGGCGGCCTATCCCCCGAGGCGTCGTGCCCGTGATCTCCGCCCTCAACCGGTCGTTCGCGGCCGTGGCCGTGGCCGCCGCGGCGCTCTCCGGGTGCGGCGGCGGTTCCTCCAAGACGGCCGGGACGACCGCGGCCCCGCCCGTCGCCGCGCCGAAGACGGCGGGCGCGGGCGCCGGCGTTCAGGCGCAGTTCGTCCAGGTCGTCCATGACGTCTCGCCGGCAGTCGTGCAGATCGAGACCCCGCAGGGCCTGGGCTCCGGCGTCGCCTACGACGGTCGCGGCAACATCGTCACGAACAACCACGTCGTCGGCACGAGCCGGACCTTCACCGTGACGCTGTCCGGAGGCGACAGCCACCCGGCGAGCCTGGTCGGGACGTTCCCGCCGAGCGACCTCGCGGTGATCCGGCTCGGCTCGGGCTCGGTGCCGGCGGCGCGGTTCGGGGATTCCTCGGAGGCCCAGGTCGGCGCGTTCGCGCTGGCCATCGGCAACCCGCTGGGGCTGCGCTCGAGCGTCACGGACGGCATCGTCTCGTCGCTGGGGAGGACCGTGAGCGAGGGCAACGGCGTCGCGATCTCCTCGGCGATCCAGACCAGCGCGCCGATCAACCCCGGCAACTCGGGCGGCGCGCTCGTCGACATCACGGGTCAGGTCATCGGCATCCCGACGCTGGCGGCCACCGATCCGGAGCTCGGGGGCGCGCAGGCGCCCGGCATCGGCTTCGCCATCCCCAGCAACACGGTCAAGCGCATCGCGTCACAGCTCATCGCGACCGGACACGTGACGCGGTCGGGCCGCGCGTTCCTCGGGATCCAGGTCGCCACGACGATGAGCGCGCCCGGCGTCGTCGCCGCCGCCTTGCAGATCGGCGGCCCGGCGGCGAAGGCCGGCATCCGCCCGGGTGATGTGATCGTGTCCGTCGCCGGGAGGCCCACGCTGACCACCGACGAGCTGACGACGGTGCTCGCCGCGCTGCGTCCGGGCCAGCGGGTGCCCGTCGTGGTGGTCCACCCGCGCGGCAAGCGCGCCACCCTGCAGGTGACGCTGGGCCAGCAGACCGGCTAAGCGTCGTGATCAGGCCGTCGCGTACTCGTCGTGGCGGCGCGGCCAGTCCTCCGGCCCGCCCTCACGGCCGCGCGGCGCCCGGTCGAGCAGCTGCCAGGTCGCGTTGAGGACGTCGGTGCCTCGGTCGTACGTGGAGTACGTGTGGTAGTGCGACGCTAGGCCTTGCCGAAGATCATCAGCACGGTCGGGTCCGCCGGATCGACCTTGACGATGACGCTGTCGCCCACGGCGAACGGCGACGCCGGGTAGATGTACTGGTTCGTCGTCGCCTGATAGGCCGCGACGCCGACCGGGCTGACGGTGAACGCGATGTCGTACTCGGTCCCGCCCGGCGTGTCGGTGTTGCCGGTCGCGGTCATCGAGTCGATGTGCGCCGGCGTGTCGACGCCTTCCTTGTTCAGCTTCTGGGCCCGGTTCGCCAGGTCCATCTGCTCGCGGGATGCGCCTACGCCCACCTTGCTCGTCGCAGCCTGCGCCGACTCGGCCACGTGCTTCAGCCGGTCCATGAATCCCATTGCCTACCCCTCCTGGTCGGTGTGAGGGTGACTCTACGCCCTAGGGGAGCGCCGGCTCGCGATCGGGTGCCGGGACGAACGTGTACTCGGACGGGTCGAGCACCTTCGTCCGCTCGACGTACTCGCGCATGTAGCCGGGCCAGTTCGCGACGATCCGGCCCTGCGCGTCGCGGTACCACGAGTCGCAGCGGGTCCACGCCGTGCCGGCGAAGCGGGCCTGCACCTCGCCGTCGCTCGCCGCCTCGACCTCGGGCCGGACGTCGATCGCCGCCGCGCCGCGGCCGCACACCTGCTGGAGCGCCTGGCGGAGGTAGGCCGCCTGGGCCTCCAGGTAGACGATGATCGAGCCGCCGGAGGTGTTCGTGTTCGGGCCGTACATGACGAACAGCGAAGGGAACCCCGGGACGGCGAGGCCGAGGTGCGCATGCGGGCCCTCCGCCCACGCCTCGCGCAGCGTGCGTCCGCCCGCGCCGGCGATGTCCATCGGGAACATGAAGTCCGTCGTGCGGAAGCCGGTGCCGTAGATGATGCATTCGACCTCGTGCTCGGTACCGTCCGAGGTGACCAGGCCGCGGGGCGTGGCGCGCGCGATGCGGTCGGTCACGAGCTCGACGTTCGGCCGCTGGAGCGCCGGCAGGAACCACGAGCTGAAGAGGACCCGCTTGCACCCGAAGGTGTAGTCGGGCCAGACCTTCTCGCGGACCGCGGCGTCCTTGAGCTGCCAGCGCATGAACGCCGCCGACCGGGCGCGCCCGATGCGGCCCCAGGTGGCCGGGTGGCGGATCATCAGCGTCAGCGACTCGCCGTACTCGAAGATGAAGCGCCGCCGGTAGGCCTGCAGACCCGGGAGGTACCGGATCGCCGCCCTGATCGGCGCGGGGTAGCGGTGGTTCTTCCGCGGCAGGAACCAGTTGCCCGTGCGCTGGAAGACGACGAGGCGCTGGACGTCCTTCGCGATCTCGGGCACGAACTGGACGGCGCTCGCCCCGGTCCCGACGACCGCGACCCGCTTGCCGCGCAGGTCGTACTCGTGGTCCCAGGCGGCGGAGTGGAAGCTGTGGCCGGCGAACTCGGCCATCCCGTCGATGCGGGGGAACGCGGGCTGGTGCAGCTGGCCGGTGGCGATGACCACGGCGTCGGCCTCCCACGTGCGGCCGTCGGAGCTCGTCACCGTCCAGCGGCGGGCCTCGTCGTCCCACGTGCACGAGGCGACCTCGGTGTCGGTCTCGACGAGCCGATCCACTCCGAAGTCGCGCGCGACGTCGTGCAGGTAGTCGAGGATCTCCTGCTGGGGCGAGCACAGCCGCGACCAGTCGCGCCGCTGGGCGAACGAGAACGAGTACAGGTGGCTCGGCACGTCGCACGCCGCGCCGGGATAGCTGTTGTGGAACCACGTGCCGCCGAGGTCGGGCGCGCGCTCGAGGATCGTCAGGTCGTCGAATCCGTGCGCCTGGAGCTCGATCGCCGCGGCGATCCCGCCGAAGCCGCCGCCGACGATCACGACGCTGAGGTCCCTGGGCTCCCGCACGCTTGAAAGCTACCGTGTGAGGAGAGCCTGCAGCCGCGCGGCTTCGCCGGCAGGGCGGCTGAGGAAGCGGCGCCACGTGAGGCGCATGACGGGGAAGCCGGCAGCGAGCAGATCGGCATCCCGGCGGCGGTCGTCCTCGAAGGCCCCGGGCGTGTCGTGGTAGGTCCGGCTGTCGAGCTCGACGACGAGGTGCTGCTCGCGCCAGAGCATGTCGACCTCGTAGCCGTCGACCTGCTGGTTGACCTCGGGGCGGGGAATGCCGTAACGCTCGGTGAAGGCCAGGAAGGCGTCCTCGAAGGTGGAGCGCGTGGGGGCGTCGGCGTTCTCGACGAAGGGGCGGAGGCGTCTGGTGGCGCGGCGGCCGGGCGAGCGGGTGAGCTGAGCCGCCAGGTGGTCGAGCTTGAGCTGGGCCTCGAGCCGGGCGTCGTTGACGGCTCTGGCGAGCGCAGCGTCGTCGAGGACGTCGGCGAGGTCCAGGAGCGTGCGGGCGGGAGTCGTCACCGGGATGCCGTAGTGGCGGGTGACGTCGCGGTGGGCGAGGGTGCGGGTCCGATGTGCGCGGACGCCGTCGTGGCGGTGCCGGCCGGCGGCGCTCACCTCGACAGGGGCGGACAGCGCTTCGTGATCCCCCAGAGCCACGCGGCCCACCGATGACTCAGGACGGCTTCGTCGCCGCAGGCGAGGACCGCTGCCATCGCTTTCGCGTGCGGGCCGGGAGGGCGATGGCCGACCGCGTAGACCCCTCGATGGACGCCGTGAAGCCGCCCGACCTTCACTCGGTACTCGATCCCGTCCGGCGTGAGCCCGGCCTCCAACAACTGCAGCCAGGAGAGGATGCCGTGTTGGGGCGTTGCGCGCGTGGCAAGCTCGGCGTCGATCGCGCGCTCGGCAGCGTCTCGCCGGGGGGTGTGGACACTTGTCGGCAACTATTACCGTCTGGTGACCACACCCCCCACACGATGGAGCGCGAGCGGCGCCGAAAGGGGCGC
>JAOPZQ010000677.1 GCA_025964075.1 Solirubrobacterales bacterium
CGCGGCGGACGCCGCCGAGCGCGCCCGGCTCGGCCGAGCCGCCCGGTACTCGACCCGGGCGCACTCCTGCGAGGTGGCGATGGTCCGGCTCGCCGCGCTCTACGACGAGGCGCTCCCGCCCGCCGAGCCCGCCCAGGCCGCGGCCTGAGGCTCACGCCGCTTCGAGCTCCTCGACGCCGGGCGCGTCCTCGTCGCCGGCGATGAGGTCGAGCACGGCGCCCTCGACCCGCCGTGGCACCTCGAGATCCGACGGCGTGTCCTCGTCCCCCGGCTCGGCCAGGTCGGCGAGGCGCTCGGCGATGGTCAGGCCGCCCTCGTAGCGGTCGATCACCCGGGGGTCGATGTAGGACGCGCGGCAGACCGCGGGTGTGTTGCCGAGGTAGAAGGCGACCTCCTTGACGGCCGCCGTGACCGCCCGCTTGCGCGCCGTCCTCGACGCCGCCTCGCGGCCGTTCGTGGCGAGCGCGACCGCGGCGAGCACGGTGGCGTTCCACGTGCGGAAGTCCTTCGCCGAGTGCTCGCCGCCGGTCAGCTCCTTGAGGTAGGCGTTGATCTCGTCCGACTTCACGTCGCGCCAGCGGCCGTTCTCGGCGCGGTAGGCGAGCAGTTCGCGGCCCCCGCCGCGGCGCCGCTTGAGCGCGGCGACGAGGTCGAGCACGTCGGGGTCGGCGATCGACTGCACGCGCCGCTGGCCGGACTTCGCCGGGTAGTCGAAGACCACGGCGTCGCCGTCGATCGTCACGTGCTCCTTGAGGATCGTCGCGAGGCCGTAGGACTCGTTTGTCTGCGCGTAGTCCTCGCTGCCGATGCGGAAGAAGCCGATGTCGAGGAGCCGCACCGCCAGCGCCAGCGCCCGGCGCCGGTCGAGGTCGGGCCGCGCGAGATCCCGCGCGACGCCGCGCCGCAGCGAGGGGAGCGACCGCGCGAACGCGATCATCGACTCGAACTTCTCGGCGTCGCGCCGCTCGCGCCACCGGTCGTGGTAGCGGTACTGCTTGCGCCCGCGGTCGTCGACTCCGGTGGCCTGGATGTGCCCCATCGGATGGACGCAGATCCACACGTCGCGCCACGCGGGCGGGATCGCCAGGGCGCCGATGCGCGCCAGCACGTCCGAGTCCTCGATCGGCTCGCCGTTCTCGCCGAGGTAGGAGAAGCCGCGACCGCGCTTGACGCGGGCGATCCCGGGGCCCGAGCAGTCGACGCGGCGGAGGCGGGGCATAGCGGGATGGGGCTGCCCGCCGCCGGCCGCTCCCAATCGGCTGGCGCCGCTACACCTCCACGCGCCGACGCACTTCGACCCACAGGTCCTGATACGCCTTCGCCGACCGGCTGCGCGGTGCGAACTCGGCGATCGCCGTGCGGTGGACGCCCATGCGTTCGACGTCCGCAGCGGCGGGGATCGCCGTCTCGAGCACGCTCGGGTGCTCCTCGCGGAGGCGCTCCATCACCTCGCGGTGCAGGCGCTTGCGTCCGTCGACCATCGAGAAGAACGCCAGGACCTGAGGGCCGCCCCCGCCGTCGGCCGCGAGGACGGTCCGCAGCTGCTCGAACGTGCGCGACGACAGCGTCGCCGGGACGAGTGGGACGAGCAGCGCGTCCGCCGCCTCGAACACGCTCTCGGAGACGAGCGAGATGCTCGGCGGGCAGTCGAGCACGATGTAGTCGTACTCGTCGGCGAGCGGGGCGAGCACGCGGGCGAGCCGCTGCGTCGGCTTCTTCGTCGCGTCGAGGGCGAGGTCCATGTGGCGGTAGGAGAAGTCCGCGGGCAGCAGATCGAGCCGCTCGTAGTCGGTGCCCTTGATCAAGACGTCGACGTCGCTCTTGCCGAGCACGAGCTTCCGGCCGCCGCCCTTCACCCGCGGTCTCACGCGGAAGAGGAACGTGCTCGCCCCCTGCGGATCGAGGTCCCACAGCAGCGTGCGCGCCCCATCGCGCGCGGCGAGGTAGGCGAGGTTCACGGCCGCCGAGGTCTTCCCCACGCCGCCCTTGATGTTGTACGTCGCGAGCGTCCGGCTCACGCGGGCCTCCGCTCGCCATCCAGGCGCGCCGAAATGGAGACCGGGTGAGTCATCCGGCTGCGAAGGTGTCCTTGACGAGCGCCCGCTGCTCCTTCGACGCGAACGCGGCGAAGCGCTCGGCGAACTCGGCGCGCGCCTCGCCCTGCTCGCGCTCGAGCCGGTCGACGAGCAGGCCCATCGCCATCAGCGCCGCGGCGCCGTCGTCGAGGGCGACGACGTCCTCGCGCAGCGCCCGGATCGTCTCTGCCTGGACCTGCCGGTCCTGGAAGCGGCCGAGCACGTCCTGCAGCGACTTCAGCGACTTGACCATCGGCTTGACGACGTCCTCGGGGAAGACGCTCCCGAAGAGCTCGAGCAGGTAGCGCAGCTCCTTGCCCTTCTTGCGCAGGTCGTGCAGCGCCTCGTGGGGGCTGTCGTCGTCGATCGCCGCTCCCATCTTCAGCATGCGACGGTGGACCTTGGCGATCCGCTCGCCGGCCACCGCCGCGATCGGCCGCCGCGCGTCGGGCCGATCGATCTCCTGGGCGTCGGCGAGCGAGGCGACGAAGGCGCGCCAGCCGGCGAGCAGCGTCTCGGTGCGGGAGGAGGAGAGGGCCGCGACCATGCGCCGCCACTCGTGCTCGCGCCGGTCTCGCAGCAGCCCTTCGAGCGGGTCGAGATCTGCGACGTGCGCGGTGGGGACCGCCGAGCGGAACGCGTCGAAGTCGAGGAGGTAGACGTCGAGGTCGCGCGTCGGGCCGGTCACCTGCTGGAGCCAGCGGAACGCGGAGCGGAAGCTCGCCAGTGGGCCGGGCGGGAAGACGCCCTCGAGCTGGCGCTGGAGCGAGCGGGTGCGGCGGACGGACACCCGGAGGTCGTGGAGGAACTCGGTGTCGAGGTCGGCCAGCGTCCCCGGGAGGTTCGCTTCGATGACCGCCGCGAGGCCGGCGGCGACGATCGCCGCCGCCTCGTCGGCCCGCTGGCGGGGCCGGAGCTCGACCTTGACCTTCGACGGCACGCCGCCGGGGTGGCCGCCGGCGGCCGCGACGGCGTCGTCGTGCAGGGGCGCGCCCGCCTCGCGATAGCCGAGCTCGTCCTCGAGCGTGCGCCGTACGCGGGACAGCGCCCTGTCGTAGCCCCGGACCGCGCGGACGTGCAGCCGGGGTGCGAGCGGGAGCCCCTGCCGGCCCGGACCGACGAGCCTCGGGTCTTCGACGGCGAGCCGGACCACCGTCTTGCGCTGGCCGTTCAGGACGCGGAGGGCGGCGAGGCGGCTGCGCACGCGCGCGACCGGAACGAGCGCGCGCATCTCGATCAGCGGCTCGAGGAGCTCGCGCAGCGGCCCGGGCAGCAGGTCGGCGGCGAGCACGCGCTCGGGAGCATCGGCGCTCGGCGCGCTCGCCCGCTCGCGGTAGCCCCCCGCGTCGAGCACCACCAGACGTCCGTCGTCGTGCACCGCGACGAGTCCGGCTCCGTGGACGCGACCGTCGAACGTGTCGTAGAACGTCCGGTCCGCGGCGCGCGTGCCATCGGGCTCCACGTCGAGATGCGCCCTCAGCGCCCCGACGATCGCGGCCTCCTCGACGCCCTCGGGCAGGAGATACTGAGCGCCGTCGACCGCCATGGCGCAGGGACGGTATCGTGGCTACGACTTGCGCGAGCGCGACCCGGCGCCCGCCTTGGGCTTGGCCTTCGCCTCGCCTGACTTCGCCTTCGCGCCGTTGGAGGACGACGCCTTCGCCTTGGGCTTCTCGGCCGCCTTGGGCTTCTCGGCCGCCTTGGCCTTCTCGGTCGCCTTGTCGGAGTCGCCGCGCACCGCCGCGAGGCTCGCCTCGAGCGCCGCCATCAGGTCGGGCACCTCCTCGCGCTCCTCGGCCTCGGGCTGCACAGCGATCTCCTCACCCGCGGCCTTGCGCTCGATCAGGTCGAGGACGCGCTCGCGGTAGGAGTCCCGGTAGGTCGAGGGATCCCAGTCGCCCGCCAGCGACTCGATCAGCTGCTCGGCCATCTTCAGCTCGCGGTCGTTCACCTCGACGTCGGCGATCGCGTCGAGCTCGTCGAGCGACTCCGGCGGCACGACCTCGTCCGCGTAGTTCATCGTCGACATGACCATGACCCCGTTGTCCGCGGCGCGCAGGGCGCACAGCGTCTGCTTGGAGCGCAGCACGACGCGGGCGATGCCGACCTTGCCGGACTCCTTCATCGCCTCGAGCAGCAGCCGGTAGCTCTTCGCGGCGCCGGTGCTCGGCGCGAGGTAATAGGGATGGTCGAAGTAGAGCGGGTCGATGTCGTCGAGGTCGACGAAGTCCTCGATGTCGATGGTGCGCGATGCCTCGGGGTCGAGCGCCTCGAGCTCCTCGGGCTCGATCACCACGTAGCGGTCGGGCGCGAGCTCGTAGCCCTTGACGATGCGCTCGTACGGCACCTCCTCGCCGGTCGCGGCGCTCACGCGCTTCTGGCGCACGCGGGCCCCGGACTCGGAGTCGAGCTGGTGGAACCGGACCGTCTTCGACGAGACGGCGCTGTAGAGCTTGACCGGCACGTTCACGAGCCCGAAGGAGATCGCGCCGGTCCAGATCGCGCGGGGCATTCCGTTCAGGCTACCCACCCGTGCGCGCGGGTCAACTGCTGAGCGACGTCTTGCCGATCCCGTCCCTCAGGTCGGCGAGCGACGCGAACACCGTCTCCGCGCCGGCGTCGAGCAGCTCCTGCGCGCCGAACCCGCCGGTGAGCAGACCGATCGTCGGCAGGCCGGCGCGGGCCGCCGCCTCGACGTCGAAGACGGAGTCGCCGACCATCAGCGCGCGCTCGGGACGGTCGAGCTTCTCGAGGGCCGCCTGGACGACGTCGGGCGCCGGCTTCGTCTTCTCGACGTCGGCGGAGGTGGTCCACCCGGCCACCTCGTCGCGCACGCCGAGCAGGTCGAGATAGCGGTCGACCTCCTGCGCCTTGGCGGAGGAGGAGAGCACGACGTCGTGGCCGCGCTCGCGCAGGAAGCGGACGAACTCGGCGGCGCCCGGCAGCGGCGACACGGTGGCGATCGTCGCCATGTAGAGCGTCGTCTCGGCCGCGCGGATCTCGTCGCCGTGCTCGCGCTCGACCTCCTCCCCGGCGACGGCGCTCACGAGCTGGTCGCCGCCCATCCCGATCGCGCGATGGATGCGCCACACCGGGAGGTGGACGCCGTGCTGACGGATGGCCTCGTACCAGCACAGCGCGTGCTGGTAGTTGGTGTCGACGAGCGTTCCGTCGACGTCGAGCACAACCGCCGGTGCGGGCATGTCCCGCACCGTTCCCGGCCGCGCGTGCGGCTACGCGGCCTCTTCGTTCAGCTCCCGGCCCAGCTCGGCGCTCATCTCCTCGAGCGAGCGGCGCAGCAGCCGCGAGACGTGCATCTGGGAGATGCCGACTCGCACCGCGATCTCGCGCTGGGTGAGCCCCGCGAAGAAGCGCAGCGCGACGATCGTCCGCTCGCGGGGCGCCAGCACGTCGAGGCCGCGCGAGAGCTCGATGCGCTCGTCCGCGCGGTCGAACCCGGTGTCCATCGCACCCAGCTTGCTCACGGGCTCGCCGTCCTCGCCGATCGGCTCCTCGAGCGGGATCGTCGAATAGGCCTGCGCGCCCTGCATCGCCTCGAGCACGGCCTCCTCGGTCGAGGACGTGGCGACGGCGAGCTCGGCGATCGTCGGCGAGCGGCCGAGCCGCACCGCCAGCCGGTCGGCCTCGCGCGTGACGCGCGCGTTCAGCTCCTGGATGCCGCGCGAGACCCGCACCGACCACGTCCGGTCGCGGAAGTGGCGCTTGATCTCACCGAGGATCGTGGGAACCGCGAATGTCGAGAAGCGCAGCTCGCGCGACAGGTCGAAGCGATCCACGGCCTTGATCAGGCCGACGCATCCGACCTGCTCGAGGTCCTCGAGCGACTCCCCACGGTTGGCGTACCGGCGGGCCAGCGTGCGCACCAGTGGGAGCATCCGCTCGATCAGTAGCCGCCGCGCCTCCCGGTCCCCCAGCTCGTGGTAGCGCCGCAGAAGCTCCAAGTCGTCGATCGCCTCGCCAACGCCCGGCGGCGTGTCGATCATCGTCAAGCCGGTCCTCCTTAGATCGATGTGCCTCCATCCCCTGAGGCGCTTCCGCGCCCTGCTGGCATCGTTGCGCGTGCACGAGTCCCCCGAAAGGTGGTCAGCGCCGGGCACGAGACGCGGCACGTCGCGTGCGCAATACTATGCAGGTGGGCAAGGGTGGGCAGACCGTCAGCGCCACGCGCTTCGCGGAGCTGACCGGCGTCACGCGGGAGCGCCTGCGGACGTGGGAGCGGCGGTTCGGATTCCCGAAGCCACGGCGCCAAGGCGCCGGCCCGCGACGCTACGCGGTCGAGGACGTGCCCCGCGTCCTCGCCGTGCGGCGCCGGGCCGAGCAGGGCGTGCCGCTGCCGGCGGCGATCGCCGAGGCGCACCGCGTGCGGGGGGCGCGACGTCCCGGACCCGAGTCGTTCGCCGCCGCCGCCGAGCACGTCCCCCAGCCGCTCGGGCTGCTCTCGGGCCCCGAACCGGTGCGGCTCGCCTGGGGCAACCTCGCTCTCCGGGGCGCCGGCGTGGCGCCCGGCGACGGAGAGGCGCTGGCCGACGTCGTCCCGTGGTTCCCCGAGAGCGAGCTCGCCGACGCCGCGCACCGCCTCTTCACCGCCGACGAGACCGTGCTGGAGTGCGCACACCCCGCGTGGTCCGGAGTCGCCGGCGAGCGCGGGCACTCGGTCCTGTGGCGGCTGCCGGCCGAGCCGGGCCAGGCGCCGCTCGTCGGGCTCGCGAGCGTCGAGCGCGGGCGCGACCGCGAGCTCGAGCGCCAGCTCGCCGAGCTC
>JAOPZQ010000684.1 GCA_025964075.1 Solirubrobacterales bacterium
GTGGCGCGGTGCCGCCGACGCGGTCGGCGAACGCATCGCGGCGCTCGGTGGGTTCCCGGACGGACGCGCGGAGACCGTGGCGGCCCACAGGGAGCTACCGACGCTCACCGAAGGGCCGCAGCCCGACCGCGCGCTGGTCTCGTCGCTGACCGCGATCCTCGCCGTGGCCGTCCGGCTCATCCGCGCGCGCATGTACTGCATCGAGGACCTCGATCCGGTGACTGCAGATCTGGTCCACTCGGTCGTCGCCACCCTCGAAGAGCAGCTCTGGATGATCCGCGCTCAAGCGGAGTGATGAACATGACCAAGGGAGACGTCTGATATGGACCACCGCGATATCACCGCGCACATCCTGGCCGCCAAGCGCCGCAGGGGCCTGTCGTTCACGGAGATCGCCGATCACATCGGCGCCGATCGCGTCTGGCTCACCGCGGCGCTGCACGGGCACCACCCGCTCAATCGCGTCCAGGCCGCCGCGGTGACCGCGCTGCTCGAGCTGCCGGCGGAGGCGGCCGCCGTGCTGGAAAAGATCCCGACGCGCGGCTCGTTCGACGGGGCGTCGCCCGCCGACCTGACGGTCTATCGCCTCTACGAGGTGCTGCAGCTGTACCGGCCCGCGCTGAAGACCCTGATCCATAAGGCTCTCGGCGACGGGATCATGAGCGCGATCACGTTCAACGTCGCGCTCGAGCGGCACGATCCCGACGCCCGCCCGCGCATGCGGATCACCCTGGACGGCGGCTTCCCCGCGTACCTCCCCTGGGAGTAGCACCGAGAGGCCGTCAACTCAGGTCGGGATGCTCGATCGCGTGCACAAGCTCGGTCTCCCGCTCGCGCACCGCGCGCGCCGCCTCCCGGAACCGCTCGACGAGCGGGCCGGGCGCGTCCTTGCGCCACGCGAGCGCGAGCTCCGTGCCCGGCCCGTCCTCGATCGGGACGTAGCGCACGCTCGGCTGCGGCGTATAGCGCGCCAGGGCGGCGCTCGTGATCGCGCATGCGACGCCCGCGGAGACGAGCGAGAGCTCCTCGGTCACGGAGCGCGCATGGAGGATCCGGCGCGGCGCGCCCGGGTCGCGGTAGGCGTCGAGCGTCCAGAAGCGCTCGGCCGCGACGTCCTCGCTCTCCCCCACCGCGATCGCCTCCTCCACGAGCTCGCGCACGGAGACGCCGGCGCGCCCGGCGAGCCGGTGCCCGGGCGGCAGCGCGACGACCAGCGGCTCGACGAAGAGCGTTTCGAGCGCGACCCCGGCCGCGGAGATCGGAGGGCGCAGGAACGCGACATCCGCCGAGCGCCCGGCGAGCCCGGCGGAGCGGTCGTGGTGGCCGTACTCGCGCATCTCGAGCTCGACGAGGGGATGGCGCCGCGCGAACTCCTCGAGGATCGGCCGGGTGAGCTCGAGCGCCCCGCCGACGACGTAGCCGAGCCGGAGCGTGCCGGCCTCGCCACGAGCGAGACGGCGCGCGGCCTCGACCCCGTCGTCGAATGCGGCGAGCGTCGCGTGCGCGGCCCCGAGGAAGGCGGCGCCCGCCGGCGTCAGCTCGACCTTGCGAGTGCTGCGGCGCAGGAGCTGAGCGCCGACGGCCTCCTCGAGGTCGCGGATCTGCTTGCTCAACGCCTGCTGGGCGATGTGCAGGCGCGCCGCGGTCCGGCTGAAGTGAAGCTCCTCCGCGAGCACGACGAAGTAGCGAAGGCGACGGGTTTGCACATCCACAACCGGGCGATAGTAGGTGACGGCAGCAACCGATGTTTCACATCGCCGCGCCTCCCCCGTAGGTTGCGCGGATGCTGCTCGACCCGGCGAGCCACCGGGGCCGAGCGTGAGCACCGTCAGCGCTCGTGCCGCAGCGGCGCTCCTCGCCGCAACCCTCCCGTTCGCGGCGGCATCCGCGGCGCTCGGCGCGGTCACGGCCCCCGAGCCGGGTCTGGCGTTCGCGCCGCCGTTCACGATCCAGGCGCCAACGTCGTTCGGGCTTGGCTACTCGAACGGAACCGAGCCGCGCCTCGCGGTCGACGGCGCCAACGTGTACGCGATCACCTCGCCCTCGCCGGACGACGCCCACGCCGTGGTGTGGCGATCCGCTGACGGCGGGGCGACGTTCCGCCCTACCACCGCGGAGATCCCCGGCCAGATGGCCCCGAGCACGGACGTCGACATCGTGCGCACCGCGACGCACCGGCTCGTGGCCGTCGAGCAGGACGCGCAGATCAGCCAGATGCACGTCACCGGCTACTCGGACGACGGCGGCACCACTTGGAAGCGGTCCGCGGGGACGATGCTCGCGGATCAGGACCGCCCGTGGCTGGGAGTCGGCCCCGACGATCCACACACCCACCTGCCGATCGTCTACCTGGCGTGGCACAACCTGTTCACGGGGATCCTGGGCCCTCACGACATGTTCGTGCAGACCTCGCGCGACGGCGGCGCCAGCTTCGGCCCGCCCGTGGCCGTCACCAAGCCCGGCGATCCGGCGTGGCTCGACCTGCAGTGCGGCGCCTCCACCGGGCCCTCGTCGCTGTCGGTCAATCCCCGCACCGGTCGGCTGTACCTGGTGTTCGGCGTGGTCGGCTCGCGCCTTGGCGGCTGCGGCGCGCTGCTCACCCCCACCCCGGCCGAGGTCTTCGTGCCGGCCAACAAGATCTGGGTCGCCACGTCGCCCGACGGGACCGCGGGGAGTTGGAGGCTCTCGGTCGCGGTCGACGACTCCGCGCACGCCAACATGGTCGGGATGCAGCTGTCCCCTGCCGCGCTCGACTCGGCCGGGAACGTGTACGTCGTCTATCCGGAGTCCCCCCGGCTGTACCCCGACTACTCCGGTGCGCGCGTGCTGGTCCGGTGGGCCCCGCCCGACCTCTCGCACTGGTCGGCGCCGATCACGATCGCCGCCGGCGGCGGCCCCGGCAACATCCTCACGCAGATCGAGGCCGGGGACCCGGGACGGATCGACGTCACCTACCTGCACGGCGACCCTCGGCCCGGCTCGAGCCCCGCGTGGCGCCTGGCAGTCGCGCAATCGCTCGACGCGACCGCCTCCGTCCCCCGAGTTCGCACCGTACAGGCATCGCAGATACCCGCCTACACCGGAACCGCGAGCCAGCTCGAGGCAGCCTGCGAGACCTCTCCGGGAGCCGGCATCGTCAACGCCGCCTTCTGCCCGCGCGCCAGCGACGTATGGGGAACAGCGCTGACCCCCGAGTGCCGCCTGCTCGTCGCCTGGGCCGGCGTCGCCAACGACGCGCCCGGCAGCCATCAGGCGACCTACATCTCGAGGCAAGTCGCCGGGCCCACGCTGTGCCGCTCAGCAGCGGACGGAAAGCGGCCGGTGACCACGCCGCCCGATTGCCTGAGGTCGCACACGTTGACCATCGAGATCCCGCGTCCCCGCCCCGGACGCCTGGTGCGCGCCCGAGCGTACGTGCACGGGCACCGCATACGTGTCCACGTCGGCCGCCGTATCAGCGCACGGGTGCACGTGACCGGGCGAGCCGCCGAATGGGTGACGGTCAAGTTCGACCTGACGATCCTCAGGCACGGACGCCTGCGGATCGTCAGGGAGACCCGCCGGTACCGGACCTGCCGTCCGCGCCGCGCCCGCTGACGGCCCGAGCGTCAGCCCGACCAGCGCGTGAGCGTCGGCCAAACCGCGCGAACGGTCCCTTCGCGCGCCGCCTGCAGCGCGCCGAAGTAGTCCTGCCCCTCCATGACCTGCTGACACGTCTCGACGACGTAGTCGCCCAGCCGCAGCGATCCGGTGGGAGCGAGGATCATGCCCGAGCTGTTGGCGCCGCGGCCGTAGCCGACGCCGAGCACCGACGACTCCTGAAGGCCGGGGGGCTGGACCAGCTTCGAGAGCGTCGGGTTGTTGCCCGTCGGCCAGCCACCCGCCTTGATCAAAGCGAGCTGCACGCCGTTGGGGATAGCGGCTGGGACCCCGGCGATCGTGTGCGCGGGCAGCCGCAGGACGGGCGCGCACAGATAGAGCGCCTTGTGCAAGCCCGTCGTGTCGTAACCGGCGCCGTCGAGGTAGTTTGCGAACAGCACAGCGGATCCGGCCGAGAACTCGTTGGCCGTGCCGGTACCTGCCCAGTTGCGGAAGTTCGCGGAGCCGGGTCCGTTCACGATCAGCTTGGCGACGTCGACGATGTCGGCGGCCTCGGCGGTGATCTGGGCCTTCGCCTCGCGGATGCGATTCTGCGCATACTGCGCCGCCGTCGCGCGCCAGGCAGGTACGCCCAGTGACGCAGCGAGCGTGTCGTAGCAGAGCAGCGCGCCGAGGTGAAGCCGATCTCTGGCGGCGCGAAATACCTGCAGCGCGGCGCTGAGCTCCCCGCCGGGGACGACGCCGCCGCGGAAGTCCTCGATCTCGAGCACCACCTCGAGGGGCAGCGGGCGTGCCGAGCGCTTCGACAGCGCATCCAGCGCGCGCAGGAGCTCGAGGCTGTCGACGTTGATGCGCAGCGTATGGGGGCGCTCGTCGCGGGCGGGCGGCGTTGACAGATACGCCTCGAGCTCGCCGAGCGTCGGCGGATACCCCATGAGAAAGTCCGTTCCGGGAGGGAGCCGCGCCAGCCCCTGCGGCAAGGTGCGGAGGTGATGGATCATCACCCGCGGCCGGTCGAGCTTCGAAACGACGTACGCGAGCAGATCTCCTGCCTCGAGCGTCTTGAACGCCGGCCGCCAGGCGATCCCGCTCGCGCGCGAGAAGCCGAGGATCGCATCGCAGTTCTGGTCGACCGCTGCCAGGTCGATGATCGCGACCGGCTCGCCGCGCCCGATCTGCTTCGCGAGCGCCGCGACTGCCGCGAGCCCCATCGGCGCGCCGCCAGCCCCTAGCGAAGGCGGAGGGGGTCGGCGGTGATGCTTTCGGTGCTTGCGGTGCTTGCGGTGCTTGCGCGCTGCGTCCGCGACATCCGCTCCGGCGCCGAGCGCGATTGCCGCCGCCGCAGTCACCCCGAGCGCCTCGCGGCGGCTGAGCGCCTGACTCTTCGATTCGGGCGACCGCCCGGAGTTCTCCGTCGTCTCCACGTTGGCGTAGCAGAGTAGGGTGCG
>JAOPZQ010000045.1 GCA_025964075.1 Solirubrobacterales bacterium
CTCCAAGTCGAGAGCCGGGCCGACGGCGGCACCCTCGTCGCGGCCGCCATCCCCCTCTCCGGCTAGCCCCCGCGGTCGGGTCGAGCGCTCGCGCGCCGACTGCTCCTCCGAGGACGAAAGCGGCAGGGACGCTCTCGCGGCCCCCTCCGATGCGACTGGACACCGAACGGCCGACGACGGTCGGCGCAGTCAAAGCGGCAGCGCACGGATTTGGCTTGCGAGCGCGGACCACTGAGGTTGAAGCGGAGGGGGAGGGATTCGAACCCTCGCTGAACGAAACCGCCCACAACGGTGTTCGAGAATGTGGGTGTGAGCTCGAGCCTGGCTCGCGGCCGCTCCCGCCTCAGAGCGAGCACGTCGACCGTCGCGCCGCTCACGCTCACGAGGGACGAGCGGAGCGCGCGGACCGATGATCCGCTGACGCTCGCTTCGGCCGGCGCCTGCGAAAGCGTCGATGCTGGCTTGGACCGCGACCGCAGCTCGTCCGGACCAGCCGCGCGACGGCCCGGCACTCGGGCGCCCGCATCTTCGGCAAAGCGAGTGTTAGGAGCGCCACGCCGTCTTCCTCGCCGGTGCCCGGGATGCTGTCGATGCGGGCTCTCTCGCGCTCGTCAAATCCCGCGGGTAGCCGATCAACCCGTCTAGATCCTGAGCGTGGCGCTTCGCCTGGTGGCCGATGGCGTGCGCTCGCGGTGTCGGCGGGGCTCCGGGGCGCTGCCACTCCCGAGTCGCCGCGATCAAGGCCTGCGAGCCGTTGGGTTGATCAAGGAGAACTACGGAGCCATCAGACCCCAGGGTTTCGGCGCACGTAGAGGTGGCGCCGAACGCGCTCCGCGACGAGGTCTGGTGCCTTCTCGTCAGGCGCGGTGTGGTCGAGGCCGTCGATGATCTCCGCGGCCGAATCCGGGATCGTGCGCTGTAGCGCATCGAACAACTCGGTCGTGATGAACGGCGGACTCTTCCGTCCGCCGAGCAGCAGCGCTCGTGCGGTGACCGAGGAGTAGCGGTCGACCGTTCCGGCGTCGAGGCGCGCGACCTGTTCGTTTTCGGCGAGGTTCGCCTCGAGCAGCGGCTCCATCTCCCGCCACTGGCGGGAGCTGGTCACGAGGCGCAGGATCAGCCGCACGCACCACAATGGCGCCTTCGCGATTGGGCTTGGCGCGAAGCCGCTCTGGCGGACCATCGAGGCGAACGCACCTCGGGTGTCGCCAGCGGCCAGCAGCTCGCGATAGCGGGGCATCCACCCGACCTGGAGCGAACCATCGACGGACACTCCTGGCTCGTACACGGCAACCTGGGAAAAGCACGCGGTGCGCCGGACTGTCTCGAGGGCGACCAGCCCGCCATAGCTGTGCCCGAAGACCGCGGTTGCCCCGGTCGCCGCCTGGACAGCGAGGAGGTCCTCGAACTCCTTCTCCATGCTGTAGCCCGGGCCTTGCGGTCCGCTCGCCCCCCGGCCGCGACGATCCATGACATGGACGGCAAAAGACTGCGCGAGCACACGGGCGAAGGGGAGGTAGTCCCGGCCGGACCGAAGGGCTCCGCCGACGACGATGACGCCTTCCCCACCGCCGAGGCTGTCGTAAGCGATCGGCGTCCCGTCCAGGGATCTGACCGTCGAGCGCGTAAAGGCCAGCGCGGTGTCTGTCATCGACTCCTCCGTCCCCGTCAGAACGCGGCGGCGGCTGCGCCCGGTCGCTTGCCTGATGGGGCTTCTTCCCCGTCGAGCCCTTCGAGAACGCGCTTGGTGTATTTCGCGTACGTTCCGTAGGGCACCCCGGTAGCGTCGACAAGCGCCGCGAGCCGCTCCTCCAGCTGGCCGCCCCAGCGTTCCACCAACCGCTCGCCGGCCGCGGTAAGCCTCAGCCGGCGGCGGTTCCCGCCCGCGGGGTCGGCCCCCGCCTCAAGCAGGCCGAGCTCTGCGAGCACACGCGTCATCCGGCTCACCGACGGCTCGCTCACCCCGAGCCGCTCCGCGAGAACGCGCTGGGTGTCCGCGCCCAACGAGCCAACCATGAACAGAGCCAAGAAGCGCGCGTAGGACAGGCCCGCCCCGGCACGTAGCATCGCGTCCGCCGCTCGGTCGAGACGCGCGGTGAGCGCGTGGAGGCTCCGGCCCAGATTCTGTTCCACGGGGATAACTTAGCATGTTAAGTTAGCCATGCAAGGAAGACACGGCCACCGTGGAGTGCCAGTGCGGCGTTAGCTGCGTATTACCCGCTCGTGGGCTCGGTTCGGCTCGCGCCGAACCTGAGTCCAGTACTCCTCGCGAACGTCGTCGTCGATTTCAACCGGAAAGCCGCCGCGCTTCCGCCCTTCGCTGCGGTCGAGTCCGTCTTCACGGGCGCGCTGCACGTGGAACTGCTCGTCCGTTTCCGTGTCGCGATACCACAGCTGACCCGTGCCCCTAAGTTCCCGGCCGGCGTAGTAGAGAGTCCTCCCGGTCTTTGAGAAGCCGACTCGCCCGATGCGAGTCCACTTCATGTGGCCCGAGGCGCGAGATCCCGCCATCGACCGCGAGCGCAGACGCTCCTCTGTCGGAGGACGGGACCGCCGGGCGCGAAGGCTCCTGCTTCCGTCCGACATGCAGTCGCGCCGAGAACGCCGGGTGGGACACCTCACTGTCGTCCCGAGCGGGCGCGACCAACGGCGCCGTCCCGTGTGTGCGGTGACGGCCGCCGGTTGTACGAATCGCACAATTCGCCGGCCGGTGGCGATCAGGGCCTCGTAGGCGACCCGACTCCCGCAATCGCGGAACAGCAGGACTCCGCGCGGATCGGCCCCGGCGACCGACGGCGGAGCACGCCCCGAGACTCGAGATTGGCGAGATGCGAGACCACTGATGGCGAGTCTCTGAGCCCTCCTTTGGCGATGGGGACGTACGGGCGCCGGGTGGTCTGTGAGCCAGGCCGGGTTTGACGGAGGCTCTGTATCGAGGATTCTGTCCCGGGGAGAGGAGACCCTCCAGGGCCATGGCACGACCGAAGAAGTCAGACGAACTGATCCAGCGTGGTGTTCGTCTCGCGCTGGAAGGCGGGCGGCCGATCGGCCACATCGCCCAGAATCTCGGGATGCACCCGCGGACGTTGCGCCGGCGGGTGCGACGCGTGTCTGGAGCGCGTTCGAGGTTCTTGACGCGGTCGTGTGCCGGGTGTTAGAACGGATTTCCTTCGCCGTGTTCGGCGTAGTTGAGGAGGCTGGTGAGGAAGTGGTCCCACCCGCTCTCGCATGTCTCGTAGCAGTTGAGGGTCGGGCTGAGGCCGATGTGCCGGAACTTCAGGACTGCTGATTGGTGCTCGTCTTTGGTTAGCTCGAAGACGATCGTGGTGCCCTGCCATTCGGGGTGGCCGGTGTGAGTCAGGCAGCTCCAAACGACCGAGGATGGCCGTCTGGCCTCGTCGACCCGCATCACGATCTTCTCGTCGAGCCCGGAGAATCCGAACTCGATCTCCCCGTCGGTGGTTGGGGTGCCACGCACGATCGGCGTCCACCAACCGGCGAGGCCGTCGAGGGTGGCGAGAGCGTCGAAGATCCGTTCGCTGGGGGCATCGTGGACGATCTCGCGCGTGAAGTCGCGGTCGCTCGTGACTGGTGTGCTCATTGCTTCTCCTTTGTCGATTTCGATGACCTAGTGGCCGACTGCGATCGTGTGACAACCATCATGCGGCGGCAGTCGGCCTGATTGCGGCGGTGTCGTGGATCTGGCGAAGTCGCGTGACCTTGCCATCGGCAACGGTGAAGTGTTCGACGACGCGCATCGACCCCAGCCGTTGGACCTGCATGTCGTAGAGGAGCATCGCCTCGTTGCCGCTGCTCATCTCGGACAGCAGCTCGACGTCCGTCACGAGGTCGCCGAAGTTGCGAAGTGCCTGGACGAATGACTCGGCGGTGGGGTACTCGTTGATTGGGACCTCGACCTCGAGCGTCGGCGCCAGCAGCTCGCTCGCCTGCTTGTAGTTCTTGCTTGTCCATCCCCGGTGGTAGCGACGCGCGACCGACAGCGCTTGCTCTGATGTCATTGCATCTCCTTCTAGCTGGTTTCCTCGATTGTACAAGCAGCGGCTTGTACAAGGCAAGGCTTGGTAAGCTGCAGAGATGAGCGCGGAAGCTGCGTTGGCTGCCCTGGCCGAGCCGCGGCGTCGGGCGATCGTGATGCTCGTGCGCGACCAGGCGCGCTCGGTCAACGAGATCGCGGCACATTTCGAGATCAGCCAACAGGCTGTCTCTCAGCACTTGCAGGTGCTCAAGGATGCCGGCCTGCTGGCCGTCAGGCCGCAGGGTCAGCGGCGCCTCTATGCCGTGCGGCCGGAGGGATTGGAATCAGTCCGCGAGTTCCTCGCGCAGTTCTGGCCGGAACGGCTCGAAGACCTCAAGCACGCGGTCGAAGGCAACCAGCGCGATGCCGACTGACCCGGTCGCGGCGTCGGTGTTCGTCCAAGCGCCGCCTGAGCGCGTGTTCGAGTACTTCACGCGGCCCGAGGCGATCGTGCGCTGGATGGGCGACTACGCGCTGCTCGAACCGAAGCCGGATGGGCGCTTCACGCTCGACGTCCAGGGCGCGCCCGTGCGTGGCCGCTACCTCGAACTCGAGCCGCCACACCGGCTCCTGATCAGCTGGGGCTACGCTGGGTCGGAGCGCCTCCCCCCAGGCGCGAGCACCGTCGAGGTGCGCCTGATCGCACAACCAGGCGGAACACTCGTTGAACTCGAGCACCGCGACCTCCCCGAGGAAGAGATCGAAGGGCACGCCAGCGGCTGGACGCATTATCTTGCTCGCCTTCAAGTGACGGTGGCGAAAGGTGACGCCGGCCCAGATCCCGGCATGCCATCCGCACGACCCGCCTCAGCGTCGAAGAATTCCAAGCCAGCACAAACGCCGCCCTGACAGTATCCACGCCAAGACCTGCCTTCGCTAACCCGCGAGTCTCGCAGCCGCCAGCCGCAGAGACCCCTCCGCGCGGGAAGGAGGGCCGTATCGGTCAGCACCTGCAGCCCGGACGGAGAGGTCGGCGCAGCGCCCCCTTCGCGCGTTGCAGGGAAGGCGGCGCCGCGCTCGCGATGCTCGTGCCGGAAGCAAAGCAGGACTGGCCGCCACCATCACCGCCTGCCCGGCGAGCCACGACACGCTGCCGGATCACGGCTACACCCGTCACGGCGGCCTGGTGGCCGCTTCGCCGTAAGTCGGTAGCGCAGCAGGGACGTGCGTCTTCGTCCATGCAATCAGTTGGCACCTACGCGTTCGATCGTCCGGTCCAGTCGGAAGAGCGGCACTTTGGACAGGCGGGCCACAGTCGGCGGTGCGTACATGTGGTCAACTCCAGCGTCCGTGGGAGACTGCGTCACAGATCGCGCCGGCGTGGCGGGCTGCCGGCGGCGTGTTTATCGCCCGTGGCGCGATTCGATCTCGCGTGCTCGGGCCAGCGGGCGTCTGCCTGGCGACACAGGCCTCGGCTTTCCCGCCGAACTGCCCGTGTGACGGAGCGTTGCGCGCGGATTCGCACGACCGCGTGGTGTACACCGGCGATCGCTGCGGTCGTGAGCGCCATGGCCGCTCTCGCGGCCACGGCGTCGGTTGTGTTCGTGGGGCCCGCAGGGGCGGACGCGCGCGCCAGGTGGGACACACGAGTGCTCGCACACGTGCCGTCGCCGGGCTATCCGGCCAAGGCCTACGTCGATCCGCGTGGCCGGGTGTGGGAAGGCACCTACGTCGACCTGAACGCGAGCGGGAGCACCCCGTCGTCGAAGGTCTTCGAATTCGACGGCAGCAGCGGCGCGATCCTGCGGCAGTTCACCGTCCAGGGGCAACAGCTCGACCAGCCCCATGGGGTACAGGTCGCCACCAGTGACGCGAAGGGGCAGCTGGTGCTTCTAGACCGTGCCCGCGCCATCATCCTCGACCCGATGACCGGGCGTCAGACGACGTATGCGACCTTCCCACAGGTGCCGCTCTGCTCGTCGCCGGGCGCCGAACGCGGCAAGTGCACGCAGGCATCAAGGGGGGCGGAGTCGTTCGCTGACTATGCAGCTTGGGGCCCCGACGGCTCGCTGTACGTGACGGACTACGCGCAGGCGCTGGTCTGGCGCGTGCCACCCGGCGGTGGTACGCCCCGGGTGTGGCTCACCGATCCGCAGCTCGAGGGCGGCGGCTCGGGCTCGGCAACAGCCGGCGCCTTCCAGGGTTTCGGCACCGCCGGGATTTGGCTGCTACCCGACCACCGCAGCTTCTTAATCTCACAGGCCTCGGTCGTGCACTCACCGGACCCGACGAGTGGAGCGCTGTATACCGCCCGAATTCAGCCAGATGGCTCTCCTGGCCCGCTGAGAAAGCTGTGGACCAGCAGGCCGACCGACCTGCCGGATGGCTTCGCGGTCGCGAAGTCGGGCAACATCTACCTCTGCGCGGTCGGACTCGCCGCCCAGATCATCGAGATCGCCCCCGACGGCCGCGAACTCGAGCGCTTCCCACAGGTCCCACTGACCGGGGCCAATGGCTCACCGGTGCCGTTCGATCAGCCGTCCGGCGACGCCTTTCTCGGCAC
>JAOPZQ010000068.1 GCA_025964075.1 Solirubrobacterales bacterium
TGGGCCGGCGGCGCCACGGCCGAGGGCGCCACCGGCTCCGCTCCGGTGACGGCGGGCGAGACCTGCCGCCCGCCGTGGCCGATCTGCAGGCACGCGAGCCCGCCGCCCTCGCGCAGCGCGGCCGCCAGCGGCGCCAGCACCGCCCCGGCGTCAGGACGCCACATCCACGGGATCTGCTCCTCGACGCGTCCCTCCGGCGTCACCGCGCCGAACGCCACGACGGCCATGCCGACGTCCGCGGTGCGCGCACGCAGGTACGCGAGCAGCGCCTCGTCCGGGGCGCCCTTCGAGTAGCCGAACCCGGTGGTCATCGCGCTCAGAACCACGCGGTTGCGCAGCTCGACCGGTCCGATCGTCAGCGGTGAGAAGAGCACGGGAACAAGAGTCGACCAAACGTTTGGTCGAATTCAATCACGTTGGTACGTTGCCCGTCATGACCGATTCCCTCACGGTCCGCGTCGGCGTCGGGTGGAACCCGTTCGACGGCGAGGGCCTCGCCGGCCCGCGGCTCTGGCCCGCGATCGAGCTGCTCGAGGAGCTGGGCGCCGACTCGCTGTGGCTGGCGGACACCGCGAGCCTCGGCGGCCTCGCCCCGCTCCCCGCCCTCGCGGCGATCGCCGCGCGGACGGAGAAGTTGAAGCTCGGCACCGGCGTCCTCGTCCTCCCGCCCCGGAACCCCGTCCTCCTCGCGCGCGAGATGGCCACCGTCGACGTCCTCTCCGGCGGCCGCCTCCTCCCCGCCGGCGGGCTCGGCATCGACCTGCCGACCGAGCTCGAGGCGATGGGCGTCGCCCGCGACGAGCGCACGAGCCGGCTCGAGGAGTCGGTGCGGATCATCAAGGCGCTGTGGCCTGGCGAGCCGGTGACCCTGCACGGTCGCCACTGGTCGCTCACGGACGTGCGCCTCACACCGCGCCCGGTGCGCCGCAAGCTCGAGCTCTGGCTCGGCGGCCGGGCTCCCGCCGCCCTGCGCCGCATCGGCCGGATCGCGGACGGCTGGCTCGCCTCCTTCGTCGGTCCCGACGAGTTCGGGCCGATGGTCGACGTGATCCGCGCCGCCGCCGCCGAGGCGGGGCGCTCGATCGACGAGGACCACTACGGCACGACGCTGTTCGCCGCCCCCACCGAGGCGGATCTGCCCGCCGGGGCGGCAGCGCGGCTCGCCCGCCGGCCCGAGCTCGCGCGCGAGGACCACATCGCGTTCGGCACGGGCGAGCTCCGGGCGCTCCTCGAGCGCTTCCTCGCCGCCGGCGCGTCCAAGTTCGTCGTCGTGCCGGTGGCGCCGGACCCGCTCGCGTGGCTCCGCGAGTTGCACGCCGAGGTCATCGCGCCGATCGAGGCAGCGGGCGTGGCGATCCCGCGAGCGGCCTGACGGCCGTCGCGCTCACCGCGCCGCGGCGAACTCCCGCCTGCGGGCGCCGGTCGGGTCGAGCGTCCGGATGAGCTGGACCTCCTCCGCACTCGGCGCCGGCGTCTCGGGCACGTCGCCCTCGATCACGAGCTCGAAACCGGTCGCGGCGACGACGTCCTCGACGCTGACGCCGGGGTGCACGCTGCGCAGGCGCATGCGCCGGCTCTCGGGATGGAAGTCGAGGACGGCGAGGTTCGTCACGCAGGCGACCGGGCCCCCGGACAGGCCGAGGCGCTCCCGATGGTCGCCGCCGTCCCCCCATCCGAGGCCCGAGCGGAAGTCGAGGCGCTCGACGAACGTGCGCGTGTCGTGCGTCGTCGACCACAGGTAGATCCGCGGCACGAGGCAGCCGAGGTCGGCCATCCCGCCGCCGCCGGGGAGGCGGATCTTCGGCTCGTCGTAGGCGCCGATGACCGTGTTGTTGACGTTCCCGTGGGCGTCCATCTGGGCGCCGCGGAAGCAGAACGAGTTGAGGCGCCCCGACTGCGCGTAGGCCCAGAAGTCGGCGACCGAGGACTGGAGCATGGTCGCGCCGTCCCACAGCGTGCTGACGAGCGTCGACTCGGGGATCTCGGTGGGCTGGGGATCGACGGCGATCGACCCCGCGACCCAGACGAGATTGGGCGAGTGCGTCGCGCGCGCGAGCATCAGCGCGCACACGGGGACGAAGGAGACGGCGCCGTTGAAGGCGACCGTGTCGTCGGGGAACTCGCGCGCGAGGGCGGCGACGACCAGCTCGTCGAGCTCGTAGTCGCTCACGCCGGGGCCCCGGTCGCCAGGGGACCGACGTGCTCGGCGAAGAACGCGGCGAACGCGTCGCGGTCGCGCGCCGCCTGCTGGTAGGCGCGGTAGAAGTCGCCGTCGTAGCCGTACTCGGGCCAGCACGCCGTCGGCCAGGCGCCGCGGGGCGCCTCGACGACGTGGTCGACCGCGAACGACGGAAACGCCGTCGCCTCGGGTGCGGCGCGGAACGAGTCGGTCTCGACGATCCGCTCCGCGGTCACGATCACGGTCTTCGCCGCCTTGACGAGCTCGGTGTCGAACCACACGAGCTTCGGGTGCATCCGCGCGTTGCCGCGACGGTCGGCCTCGTGCACGTGGACGACGGCGACGTCGGGCTGGAGCGCGCCGCAAGCGACGAACCGCTGGCCGCTGCGCTCGTCGACGACCTCCCACGTGCGGTGCGGATGGAGCGCGAGCATGTCGGTCCCGAGGCCCGCGCGCGTGGGCATGTACGGCACGCCGGCGGTCGCGGCCTGGAGCGCGCAGATCAGGGTGTGCTCGCTCCACTCCTCGACCTCGATCGCCTTCGTCTGCGCCGCCCGGCGGAAGTTCGGCGCGAGGCCGAAGCCCTCGAAGCTCGTCAGCCCCATCAGGAGCCGGCGCACGCAGCCGCCTCCGACCAGCCAGTCCGTCCCCATGCCGTTGACGACCGCGACGAGCTCGAGGTCGCGGACGCCGGCGCGCACGAGCTCGCGGCAGAAGGCCATCGGCGAGCAGTTCAGCGACAGTCCTCCGAGCGCGAGCGTCGAGCCCGCGGGGACGAGCGCGGCGGCGTCGGCGAGGCCGACTCGCTTGTCCTCATGCGCCGGCATCGACGAAGCTTATCTCAACCAACCGTTTGGTAGAAGTCATCTCGCTGACCGCTTGCGGTCGCGGAGCGGGAACAGCTGCTCGAACGGCGGGCGCCACGTCCGCAGCCAGTCCTGCAGCTCATGTCCCGTCATCGTCCGCTCGCCCGCGTGCTCGGGGACGAGGAAGCCCGACAGGTCGCTCGCGAGCTTGTACGACGGCGGATAGCCGAGCGCGTCCTCGAGAACGGCGCTCGCCAGGCCGACGCGGTCGACTCCGAGCCGGCCCTGCGAGCGCCCGAGCTCCGCCCCGCCGCGTACGGCCGCCGCGGCGTGGCGGCGGTCCGTTCGCACGACGGCGTACGTGCGCTCGAGCGCCTCGGCGCGGACCCGGTGCTCCATGCCAACGCTAGGTTCGCATGCCGCGCCAGGCGGTGGTGCCGAGATCGATCGTCACGCAGGCGCCGGTCATCATCGAGCTGTCGTCGCTGGCCAGGAAGACGACGAGGCGCGCCACCTCGTCCGGCTCCCCGAGGCGCGGGAACATGTGGGTCCCGAGCAGCTGCTGCTTGATCATCTCCTGCTCGCCCGGCGGTGCCGTGTCGTAGTACTTCGAGACCATCGGCGTGTCCGTGTTGCCGGGGGCGTAGCAGTTGACGCGGGTGCCCTGCGGCGCGAGCTCGAGCGCCATCACGCGCGTGAGCTGGACGACGCCGGCCTTGGAGGGTCCGTACGCCGCGCCCATCGGATAGCCGATCAGGCCGCCGATCGAGGCGGCGTTGACGATCGCGCCGCCGCCGGCTTCGGCGAGCAGCGGCGCGGCGTACTTCGAGCACATCCACGTGCCCTTGAGGTTGATCGCGATGACCTTGTCCCAGATCTCCTCGGGGAGCTCGAAGCTCTGGGCCTGATCGGTCGTGAAGTTCGTCTCGTGCACGCCGGCGTTGTTGTGGAGGACGTCGAGACGGCCGTAGGCGTCCTTCGCTGCGGCGATCAGCGCCTTCACGTCGTCGACGTTCGAGACGTCGGCGCGCACGTAGGTCGCGTTGCCGCCACCGTCCCTGATCCCTTGCGCCACCGCGGCGCCGGTCTCCTCGTTGACGTCGGAGACGACGACCTTCGCGCCCTCCGAAGCCATCCGGTGTGCGGTGGCCGCGCCGATCCCCTGGCCGGCGCCGGTGATGACCGCCACCTTGTCCTGCAGCCTCATGCCCGCGCCTCCTGGTTCGCCGGGTTGGCCTCCGGGAACGTCTCGAACGTCAGCTCGACGATCTCGTCCATGGACGCGTCGATCAGCTCGAGGACGTTGCCGTCCGGATCGAGGACGTAGACGACCTTGGCGGTCCCCCACGGGTTGATGCCGGGCCACAGGCGCTTGCCCCCGGCCGCCTCGACGCGCTCGAGCGCCCCGGGGACGTCGTCGACCTGGATGCCGAAGTGGAGGATGTTCCCCCGCGTCGCGTGCACCGGCTCCGCGGGATGGACCGGGTGCGTGAACTCGAAGAGCTCGATCGTGCCCGCGTCGAACTCGATCATGCAGCAGTCGAACGACACGCCCGGAGGACCGTCGAACACGAGCTCGGCGAACTCCCCGTCCATCGTGAACGGCAGCGCCTTGTAGTGGGCCCCCTCGAACGCGTCGAGATAGAAGCGCGCCGAGCGTTCGAGGTCGGTGACGCGAAGCCCGACGTGATGGTGGACGGTGGTGGCCAAGTGTGCCTCTCTCCTCGGGAAGGTTGAATTCAACCAACCGGTTGGTAGGTGATACCGTAGATGTTCTCAATGGGCGCGCGTCTGTCAAGGCCGATTCCGCTGCACGGGTCGCTCTCGCTGTCGTGGTTCGCGCCGCCACCGCCGGACCTCCCGCCGCCCGTCGTCGCCACCGGCGTCTTCGACCTTTTGCACGTCGGCCAC
>JAOPZQ010000069.1 GCA_025964075.1 Solirubrobacterales bacterium
GTGGGAGAACGCCCGCATCGCCTTGAGCTGTGCCGGCCTGCGCGGCGCCAGCCCGTAGCGACCGTCGAACAGCGACGCGCCCACGGCGACCGTGACCGTCAGATCGTCGGGCAGCACCGTAGGGCCAAGCAGGTGGCGCTGCTCCGGCGGCGTGCCCGGACGGGGCGGGGGAGGAGTGCCGCCCTTGGTCAGGAACGCCGCACGCTCAGTGAGCGTGCGGAACAGGTCGGTCAGCTCCCGACCGTTGCCTGCGGTCACGTCGAAGGAGAGAAAGGCGGCCGCCGTCTGCGGAGGCGTTGCGATACCCGCCTGATGTTCGCCGTAGAACGGGATGCTGTGATTGCTGTCTTCGGTGGCGAGCTTGTTGTAGCCGTCCTGGTAGGCGGTCCCCTGGGCGTGCGCCGCGCCTGCCTGCACCAAGTTCGCCGAAGCCGCCGCTGCGGCACCACCGAGCATTCCCCGTAGAAACGAGCGCCGCGGGAAGGTCCACGAGCCGCCGTCGCGCTCTCGTCGTTCCCCGGAAGCGTGGGGTTCCTGAGGAGTCATGCCGGCATCACCGTCGGACTCTGACCCGCTCGGCGAGCGATACAAGACGCAGCCGCGATCATGCGATCGTCCTCACGATCCGCGATTCCTCACGGCTGAAGGCCATGACGGCGGGCCTCCGCGGTGGCACGTTCCGGCGTGTACTCCTCCGGCATGCAATGACGGCCGCAACGGGGGCGTCCTACGTGCTCGCGAACGATGCACCTACATGGGGCAGTGCGCCGGGCGGCCCCGCGGGGATGAAGACATGGAAGAAGGAGTAGTGACCACCTGTCGTCTCGCCGATGGCGAGAAAATCGAGCCGCTGCCCCACGACCCAAAAACACTCCATGACCCAGATCCTTGATCAGGTCTCGAAGCGAGAGTTCTGGATGTAGTCGCAGAAGTTGGGCCGCACGTACCCGGGCACGGTCGCCTCGAGGATGTCGGTATTCATCGTCCCGAACGCGGTCTCGGGCTTCTCGCGCATGCCGGCCGAGAACGCCTCGACAATCCCCGTCTTAAAGCCCGTCCGCGGATGGGCGGCCAGCACGGATTCGCGCTGGTCGGGGGAGAGCTCGTCGAAGTTCAGGCCGAGCACGTCGTACTCCACGCCCAGTGTGACGAGCCGCACCTCGGGCTGCTTGTAGCGCGGGACCTCCGGCGTCGTGTGCAGGGCGATCGACTCCCAAACGGTCATCACGCGCTCTTCTGCCAGCCCGTGGCGCTCGAGGAAGGCACGGGCGGCGTTGGCGCCGTCGATCTCGAAACGCTCGTGCTCGGAGCGATGGCCCTCGACGAGCCCGATGTCATGGAACATCGCACCGACATAGACCAGCTCCGGGTCGTAATCCAGGCCGAGCTTCTCACCCTGCAGCGAGGCCCACAGGAACACCCGCCGCGAGTGGTCGAACAACAGTTGCGTCGAGACGTCCTGGACGAACTGGGTCGCGTCGCTCGCGAGCGTGCTGTTCGGGATCGGAACACCGGCGATGGTGGTTCGGAGTGAACTCATGCACTTCAGCGTGGAGGCGCCGGTGGTCGCCGGCAACAGGGTCGCCGGCGCCGATGATCGGCTTGCGCGATCACGCGGTGACCACCGGACCGGGTGCTTTGGCTTAGCGAAGCGCCGGCAGCCGGCGGGTGCGCGCGCGGACCGGCGGACCACGGCATACCACCCACTCGGCATGACGAGACCACTCGCAGCAACACCATCCGCGGTTCCCGGTCCGAAACCTGCTCCGCCTCAGCCGCATATTCTGCGGCCATCGCTCGGCGTGCTCAGCGCGGGAAGCGGGCGCCACGCGCCCGGTCTCGCCCGAGTGCGAGCGCCCGAGTGCCGGTCGACGGTTTGACGATCGACGCTGCGCTCGTACGACGGCCGCGGGCACCTGTTCGCGACGGAGACCTGGAAGCCGGTCGGCCGACCTCTGGCGGGACACAGGGCGCGGATCATGTCTCCCCAGTTCTCGCCGGACGGCCGGACGCTGGTCACCGCCGCCGCCGACGAAACCGTGGTGCTCTGGGACGTCAAAACCCAAAAATCGATCGGGTCCCCGATCCAGCTCGCCCCGAACACGTTCGCTTCTGCCGCCCTGAGCCCCGACGGCTCGCGTCTTTTCGCCGTCTCCACCCGCGGCGACGGCATCAGCTTCGACATGTCTCCGCACGCCTGGACGCGCCACGCCTGCCTCGTCGCGGGCCACGAGCTCACCGCCGCCGAGTGGCACGACGCGCTGCCGGGGCGGCCCTATCGGGCCGTCTGCTCGGGCGGCTGACACTCCACGCCCGCGGCGGTCTCCGGCAATGACCGCGGCGTGACCGCGCGATTACCGGCCTGCGGGAGCGTGCTGCCCGATCGACCGCATCGGGCGGTCGCAGATCCGAAAGGGAGTGGAGATGCGCTCCACACTCCGCAGCACCAGGATGGCCGGCACGCTCGCGGCCATCGCCATCGCCGTCGCCGCCGCGATCGCGGCGCCTGCCGCCTACGCGATGCCCATCGATCCCGCTCCGCTGGGCCGCCCGGCGGACGCCACCCGCGACGCGGGCGACGTGCCGCCTCCCCCGTCCTCGATCGCCGCGTCCGCCGCCAAGGAGTACGACGACCTGCGCTCCACCGGTGCGCAGGACCGCAACACGCCGGTCGTTTCGCAGCCGATCGCCGACGAGCCGTCCGCGCCGCGCGGGTTCGACTGGATGTCGGCCATGATCGGAGCGGCCACGGCGGCCGGGTTGGCGCTCGTCTCCATGGCCGCCCTCGGCCTCCGCAAGCGCATCCCCGGCACGCCGTGAGCGCGCGAGATCGCTCCGGGCGCACGCCTCGTGCGGCATCTGAGGTCCTCGCGACCCCGGCCAGCCTGACCCTCCAGACGACGATCCTCGCCAAGTCGACGTTCGACCCGCTACGGCTCATCGGCGACTCGTCGCTCCCGGGCCTCTGGCGGGTCAAGCTCAAGACGCACGGGCGCTCGGACTTCTACGTCGTTGACAACAAGTTCAGCCCCGGCGACACGACCGGCTGGCATTCGCATCCCGGCCCGAGCCTGATCTTCGTCGTGGCCGGAACCGTGACGAACTACGACAGCGACGACCGCACGTGCTCGCCCCACACCTACACCGCGGGCAGCAACTTCGTCGACTCCGGTGGTGACGACGTCCACATGCTGCGCAACGAGACGAACGACCCGGCCGAAACGATCGCGGTGCAGTTCCTGCCCGAGCGCGCGACCCGCAAGATCGATACGCCAGAGCCTCGCAACTGTCACGTCTGAGACATGAGCGGCGCGGCGCGGCGCGGATTCGCTCCACGCCGCGCCGTAGCGGCGGGTTCAGGCGGCGCGTCGTGATCTCGTCCCGCGGCGCGGGCGAGGATCTTCTCGACGATCGTCATGCTCATCGCGGGCCTCCTTCGTACGCGCGGTACCGCTCCCCCAGCTCGTTCCAGTCGTTGAGCCCGAAGAGATCGAAGAAGCCGGCCGGATCGCTCGTCGCGCTGATCGGCGCGGTGCGCGCGAGTGCGCTGAGCGCCTCGATCGCGGCGTTGGCAACCGGTCCGAGGACGGCCCCGGGGTGAATCGCGACGCGGAACCCGAGCTCCCGCAGGCGGTCCGGAGCGATCTCCGGGGTGCGGCCGCCGGGGACGATGTTCAGCAGCAACGGCGCTTCGACCTCCGCCCCGATCCGTTCGATCTGCTCGACGCTCGTCGGCGCCTCGACGAAGATCACGTCAGCGCCGAGCCTGACGTAGCGCTGGGCGCGGGCGATGGCCTCGTCGATGCCGTGTGGTGCCAGCGCGTCGGTGCGGGCGACGACCACGGTGTCGGGGTCGCGACGCGCATCGAGCGCAGCCTCGAGCGCCACCGCGAAGCGGTCGGCGTCGACGACGTCCTTGCCGGTGAGGTGTCCGCACCGCTTGGGGAACGTCTGGTCCTCGAGCTGGATCGCGGCGACCCCGGCGGCCTCGTACTCGCGCACGGTGCGCACGACGTTGATCGGCGACCCGTAGCCGGTGTCGGCGTCTGCGATCAGCGGCACGTCCAGCAGTCCGGCCAGGACGCGGGCGCGCTCGACCATCTCGGTCAGCGTCAGCAGGCCGATGTCTGGCAGCCCCCAGCCGGACGCCGACACCCCGGCGCCGGTCATGTACGCGGCGGGGAAGGCGAGCTTCCCGACGAGCGCCGCCGAGATGCCGTCGAAGATTCCCGGCGCCACGATCAGCTCGTCGCCGGCCAGCAACTCGCGCAGTCGACGTGCATGGCTCATTCGCTAATTATAATATTCTCCATTCAAATGTATAACGTTGGC
>JAOPZQ010000007.1 GCA_025964075.1 Solirubrobacterales bacterium
TGTACGCGCACTTCCCGTCCAAGGACGACCTGGTGGTGGCCTTCCTCGAGCGGCGCGAGCAGCGCTGGAAGTTCGCGTACGTCGTCACCGAGGCCCGACGCCGCGGCACGAACCCGGAGGAACAGCAGCTGGCGATCTTCGACGCCTTCGACGAGTGGTTTCGCCGCGACGACTTCGAGGGGTGCTCGTTCATCAAGCTCCTGCTCGAGATGGGTGCCGAGCACCCTGCGGGGCGCGCGAGCGTCCGCCATCTGGACAACATCCGCTCGATCGTGCGCAACCTCGCGCTGGAGGCGAGCCTGCGCGACAGCGAGGCGTTCGCCCGTTCGTGGCAGTTGATCATGGAGGGCTCGATCGTCGCCGCCGCCGGCGGCGACGCCGACGCGGCGCAGCGGGCCAAGGCGCTCGCCCGCGCCCTCCTCGATCAACACCGCTGACGGCAGCCAGTCGGCGCGCTCACTCCAGGACATAGCTTCCCGGGGCCGGCTCGATCGGCCGGTGACGGCGGCTTCCCGGCTTGGTGGGGGCGTCCCTGTCCTCGCCGGAGCGCGTGAGCAGCCAGTCTGCGTAGAGCGGCCACCAGGAGCCGTCGTGGGCCGTGGCCTCCGCCATCCAGGCCTCGGGGTCGGGCCCCGGCTCGGGCCCCGCGAAGTACCGGGCGCGCGGCTTGCCCGGTGGGTTGACCATCGTCTGGATGTGACCGGTCGTGGTCACCACGACCTCGCTGCGCCCGCCCAGCAGCTGGCTCGTCATGTAGCCGGGCATCCACGGCGTGAGGTGGTCCTTCATCCCGGCGACCACGAAGTTGTCGCAGTCGACCCGGGCGAGGTCGATCGGCGTGCCCAGGACTTCGATCGCGCCCGGGGTGGCAGCGCGATTGTGGGCATAGACGTCGAGCATGTCCGAGTAGAACTGCGACGGCAGGTTGGCGCCGTCGTTGTTCCAGGCGAGGATGTCGAACGCCGGGGGGTCGTCGCCGAGCAGCCAGTTGTTGACGACGTAGTTGAACACGAGGTCGTTCGGGCGCATCCAGGCGAACGCGCGCGCGATGTGCTCGCCCTCGAATACCTCGCCGCGCGCCGCGGCGCCGGCGACGGCCTCGAGCGTGCGCTCGGTGGCGATCGCGCCCACCGGGTTCGGGTAGCGGGTGTCGAGCATGGAGATCGCGAACGTCGCCGAGCTCACGGCCTCCGCGCCGCCGTCCGCGACCAGATGGCCGAGCATGAGCGCGTTCGTCAGCCCGCCGGCGCACGCCCCCAGAAGCCCGAGCCGGTCCGAGCCCGATACCTCCCGCACCACGTCCATCGCGCGCAGCTGAGCCGCGACGTAGTCGTCGATTCCCCAGTGACCGTGCTCGGAGCCGGGGTTGCGCCAAACCATCGTGAAGTAGTGAATCCCCCGCCCCACGAGGTACTCGGTCAGGCTGCGACCGGGCGCGAGATCGAGGAAGTAGTGCTTGTTGATCTGCGGCGGGACCATCAACAGCGGCTGTGAGCGGACGCGTGCGGTCGTCGGCCGGTACTCGAGCAGCTCGAAGAGGTCATCGCGGTAGATCACCGACCCGGGCGTCGCCGCGAGGCTCTCGCCCACCTTGAAGGGGCGCCGATCCACCTGGGACGGCATCCCGCCGTTGGAGCGAAGGTCGTGCAGCGCATTCCGCCAGCCCCGCAGCAGGCTCGACCCGCCCGTGTCGAACGCGCGCTTGAGCGCCGTCGGGTTTCCGAGAAGCACGTTGTTGGGCGCCGCCGCGTCGACCAGCTTCGTGGCGGCCGCCCGGGCCCGCGACTCGCGGCGCCAGTCCTCCCGCAGCCGCGGCGTGCTCGCCAGGCGCTGCACCGCGTCGGCCCACACCAGATAGGCCTGCATCCAGCGGCGGTAGAGCAGGTTCTCCGACCACGCCGGATCCGAGAAGCGCCGGTCCGTCGGTGAGGGCGCGGCGTCCGACGCCCCGATCGCGACGAGCGCGAGGCCGGTGGCGACACGGACCGACTCGGCGGCCAGCGCGCCCGGATCGGCCAGATCCGCGAGGGCGCGGAGGGCGTCGAGCCGCTCCGCGCCCTCGAGCGAGTCGGGGACGGCCGCGATGGCCTCCCGGGCCGAGGGGGTATGCGCGCGCACGAAGTGCATCGTCCGCTTGGTTTTAGCCGCGTCGCCTGGCCGCCGTCCACCCGCCGCGGGTGAGATTGCCCGAACGGGTGATTCGGGGGCGGCTTCGCGACGTCCGGACGCGAATTTCCGGATCTCGACGCTAGACGCGCGTGCTGCGCAGGTACGTCAGCACGGCATGGACACGCTTGTGCTCGGTCGAGCTGCGACCCAGGTCCAGCTTGTGGAAGATGCTCGTTATGTGCTTCTCGACCGCGGCCTCGGTGACGACGAGGGCCTTCGCGATCCCGTTGTTCGACTTCCCCTCGGCCATCGCGGCGAGGACGTCGCGCTCGCGAGGGCTGAGCCGGCCGAGCGGTCCCTCCGAGCGGAGACGACCGAGCATTCGGCCCACCACGCTCGGATCGAGGACGCTGCCCCCCGCCGCGACGCGTCCCACGGCCTCGGTGAACACGGCGACGTCCGCGACGCGCTCCTTCAGCAGGTACCCCGCACCCTCCGGACGGTCGCCGATGAGCTCCATCATGTACCGCTCTTCATAGAACTGGGAGAGCACCAGGACTCCCGTGTCGGGACGCTGGCGACGCAACTCGATGGCGGCCCGCAACCCATCGTCGGTGCGGCCCGGCGGCATCTGGATATCCACGACCGCGACGTCGGGCCGGTGTGCGAGCGCCTTGCGCAGGAAGTCGTTCGCGTCGCCGACCTGCCCGACGACCTCGAATCCGGCCTCCATGAGAATGCGCGCGATCCCCTCGCGCATGAGCACATCATCTTCACCGATGACAACGCGAGAGTCCATCGATACCAAGCTCACGTTACCTCCCGCGATTGCCCGTCGCTAGCCTGCGCCGTGGGCGCGGGCCTTTGCGCTCGCCGCGCGCCTTGCCGGCGGCAGGTCGGTGGCGACGCCCAACGCCACCTCCGCGGCGATTCCGATGGTCTCGGAGAGCGTCGGGTGCGGGTGGATGGTCAGGGCGACGTCTTCGGCATCCGAGTGCATCTCGATCGCGTGAACGATCTCGGCCAGCAACTCACCGGCGCCGGTGCCCACGATGCCGACGCCGAGCACCCGCCTGCTGGCCGGATCGACGAGCAACTTGGTGTGCCCGTCCGATCGGCCCATGCTGAGCGCTCGGCCCGACGCCGACCACGGCATCTTGGCGACCTCGTACGGCGTGTCGCTGGCGCTCGCCTCGATTTCGGTGAGACCAGCCCACGCGACCTCCGGGTCGGTGTAGGCGATCGACGGGATGGTCCGCGCGTCGAACTGGACGTTGTGGCCGGCGATCACCTCGGCCGCGACCCGGCCCTCGTGCATCGCCTTGTGGGCGAGCATCGGCCCGCCGCACACGTCGCCGATGGCGAAGACGTGCTGCACGCCCGTCCGTTGCTGTTCGTCGACGCGCACGAACCCGCGGTCGTCGACGTGCACGCCCGCCTCCTCGAGCCCGAGAGCGGCGCCGTTGGGCCGGCGCCCGACCGCCACGAGAACGCGGTCGAAGACACCGGCCTCGCCATTGCTGAGGGTGACGTGGATGCCGTCGTCGCGGGCCTCGGCGCGCTCGACGCTCGTGCCCAGGTGGATGGCGGCGTATCGCTTGGCGATCCGCTGGTGCAGCGGCTTCACGAGGTCCGGGTCGCAGCCGGGGATGAGCTGGTCCATGAGCTCGACGACCGTCACCTCGGAACCGAGCGCGTCGTACACCGTTGCCATCTCCAGGCCGATGATCCCGCCGCCGACCACGAGCAGCCGCTCGGGCATGTCGGTGAGCTCCAGCGCCCCGGTCGAAGTCATGATGCGCCGATCGTCGGGGAAGCCGGGCACGCGGACGGCCGACGAGCCGGTCGCCACGACGCAATGCTCGAACGCGATCGCCTCCTCCCCGACGGTCAGCTCGTGCGGTCCCGTGAAGCGCGCCTCGCCGCGGACGACCCGCACGCCCCGCCCCTTGGCGAGCTGGCTGAGCCCGCCGGTGAGGCGGTCCACCGCCGCTTGCTTGAAGGCGCGCACGCCGTCGACGTCGATCGACGGCTCGCCGAACGCGATGCCCTGCTTGGCGGCGTCCTGCGCGTCGGCGAGCACCTTGGCCACGTGCAGCAGGGCCTTGGAGGGGATGCAGCCGACGTTGAGGCACACGCCGCCCAGGCGCTCGTAGCGTTCGACGAGCACGACATCGAGCCCGAGGTCGGCGGCCCGGAAGGCGGCCGTGTAGCCGCCGGGTCCGGCACCGAGGACGACGACGTCGACGCGGTCTCCCGCGTCGTCCGCGCTCGGCTCCTCCGCGGTCGGCGCGGCCGCGGACGGGGCGGCGCCGTCGGCGCTGAGCTCGGCGATCGGGCTGCCCTGCGAGACCGTGTCGCCGACGCGGACCAGCAACGCCTCGACGACGCCGGCTGCGGGGGCCGGGATCTCCATCGTCGCCTTGTCGGACTCGAGCACGATCAGCGGCTGCTCCACCTCCACGCGGTCGCCGACGGCGACGAGCACCTCGGTGACGGGGACGTCGGCGAAGTCGCCGAGGTCTGGGATCTCGACTCTCACAGCAGCACCCTTCGCAGGTCGCCGAGCACGGCGGCGAGGTGGACGCAGAACCGCGCCGCGGCAGCGCCGTCGATCACCCGGTGGTCGTAGGACAGCGACAGCGGGAGGATCAGCCGGGGGACGAACTCGTCGCCGTGCCACACCGGCTGCATCCGCGAGCGCACCGCCCCGAGGATCGCCACCTGCGGCGGGTTGACGATGGGCGTGAAGCCGGTGCCGCCGATCCCGCCGAGCGAGGAGATCGTGAAGACGGCGCCGCTGATCTCCTTGGGCGAGAGCTTGCCGGCGCGCGCCTTCGCGGAGAGGTCCGTCAGCTCGGCGGCGAGCTCCAGGATGCCCTTGCGGTCGACGTCGCGCACGACGGGCACGACGAGCCCGCCCGGCGTATCCGCCGCGAAGCCGAGATGCAGGTCGTGCTTGACGATGAGCTCGTCGCCGTCGAGCTGACTGGCGAAGCGCGGGAACGAGCGCAGCGTGGCCGCCGAGGCCTTGAGCAGGAGCGCGACCATCGTGACCTTGACGTCGGACTGCTCCGCGCCCAGACCCTTGCGGAACGCCTCGAGATCGGTGACGTCGGCGTCCTCGTGCTGCGTGACCTGCGGAACCTGCGGCCAGGAGGCCGCGAGGTGGCGGGCGCTGAGCTGCTGGATGCGCGTCAGCGGTACCCGCTCGTCGCCGGCGGCGGGGGCCGGGGCAGCCGCGGGAGC
>JAOPZQ010000096.1 GCA_025964075.1 Solirubrobacterales bacterium
TCGGCGACCGGCGCGCCGGTCGCCCCCGCGCGCTCGGCGATCAGGCGCTCGCGCGCCGCCGCGCGGAGGGTGTCGCCGGGGTCCGCGGTCTGGCACACCGACTGGTAGGTGAGGACGTGCAGCGGGCCGTCGCGGCCGGCGTAGGCGGCCGGCGCTTCGGTGAACAGCGCGAGCTTGTCGTTCCACTGCGCCCGGATCGTGGCGGTGGGGGCGAGCACGAGCGCGGGCCGCCCGAGGCGCCGCACGATCTCGAGGCCGACGACGGTCTTCCCCGAACCGGGAGGCGCCACGAGGTGCGTCGAGGTGCGCCCGGCGGCGCGGTCGGCCTCGAACGCGTCGAGCGCGAGGCGCTGGTAGGGCCGCAGCGGGCTGCGCAGCTCGAGGCCGGCGAACGGGGTCTCGGCGACGCTCGTCACGGTGCGGACCGTAACGAGACCAGTTCGACACTGTGCCGCAGACGGCGATCGATGATGCTCGCCCGATGACAGCCAAGACAGACGTTCTGAGCGAGATGGTCACGCCCGTGGTCGACGAGGAGCTCGTCGCGGTGCAGTCCTTCTATCCCCAGGGCCGCTGGAAGAGCCCGGGGATGGGGGTGATGCGGCTCGGGCGCGCGGTGTTCGGCAAGTCGCGCCTCGACGACCGCCTGCCCCTGCAGAGCCTCATGGTCGTGACCCCGACCCGGGTGCTCATCTTCGGCACGAGCACCATGACGGGTCAGTACGCCGTGACCGGCCAGCTCGCCGAGTGGCCGCGCAGCGTGGTGACCGCGACCAAGAAGCGGGTGGAGCTGAGCACGTCCGGTGTGAACAGCAGCCGGCTCGACGGCAGCTCCATGAAGTTCCTCCGCCTGATGCTCACCACGCCGGACGGCGAGCTCGGGGCCGATCTGCCGGTCGGCGAGCGGGCGTCGCAGCAGGTGGCGACGGAGCTCAGAGCCGCCGCAGCGCCCGCGTGAGCCCGTTCTCGATCTCGAGGAGGATCGCCGCGAGCACGATCTCGCCGTCCGCCGGGCGGATCGGCGGGCGCTGGTCGGGAGGCAGCCCTCGGACGCGCGCGACGACGGGCCGAGGGTCGAGGCCCTGCGGACCGCCGCGCGGCCCCGTCATTCCCACCTCGGTCACATGCGCCGTGCCGCCCGGCAGGAGGTGAACGCCGATGGTCGGCTCGTGCGTGTGGGTGCCGAGCACGGCGGCGACGTGGCCGTCGAGCGCGTAGGCCAGCCCCTGCTTCGCCATCACCGAGAGCGCGTGCATCTCGACGATCGTCGTCGGGCCGGGCGGCAGCGCCTCCCACGCCTGGTAGGCGCCGAGGGCCACCCGGGCGTGGGGCGGCGAGTCGTCCATCGCGTGCCGGTCGGCGAGCACGAGGACGCGTACGTCCTCTCCGGCGACGGCGAGGGTGATGACGCCGCGCCCCGGCGCCTCGGCGCCGATGTTCAGCGGGCGCAGCACGCGCTCGTGCGCGAGCGTCGCCTCGACCTCGGCGCCGTCGAAGGCGTGGTTGCCGGCGGTGACGACGTCGGCGCCCGCGTCGAGGAGCCGCTCGACGGACGCGACCGTCATCCCCATGGCGTCGGGCGCGGAGTTCTCGGCGTCCACGACGACGAGGTCGGCCGCGTGTTCGGCGCGCAGCTCGGGCAGGCGCTCGGCCAGCCACTGCACCGCGCGCGGTCCGACGACGTCGCCGACGAAGAGGATGTTCACTCCCGCAGTCTGTCGCCGGCCGCCGCCGGGATGTCAACGAGATGCGAGCGAACACGAGATCTTCACCATCGCCGCGACCGGGTCGGGGCCGCGACCGTGCGGCCCCAACCATCTAGCTGCCGGAGCTGGCCTTGCCGCCCTTGCGGCCGGCCGCCTGCTTCTGGGCGCGGTTGCCACCGCTGCCGGGCCCGCTGCTCTTGCTGCTCCGGCTGCTGCCCTGACCGCTGCCGCTCTTCTTGCCGCCCTTGCTCGAGGCGTCGGGCGTGTTCGCGATGGCGGCGGCGCGGCTCTTGCTCATGCCCTTCTTGCGGAGACCTTCGTACTGCTTGTCGTCCTTGACGCTCGGTCCATGATCCTTCGCCATGAGATCACCTCCGAAGTCGAGTGCCCTGGTAGCTCTACCCGGGCCGCCTGACGTTCACCCCGCGTTTGACATCGGATCCGCCGGTTCGGCCCGGTGTTCGACAGTCGGCCGCGCGATCGCGGAACGACGTCGCGGCATGCCGTCGCGGCACGCGGGCTATTCGATGCCGGTCGCGCTGGTCCGGTGGCCGCTCGCGCCCTAACTGTGGCGTCCGCGGCTCGGGCTCTACCCGGGTCGCGATGGCGTTCGCCCTCGTCTACCCGGGGGAACACTACGTCGCGGACGTGCTCGTCGGTTGGACCTACGCCGCCGTGGCCTATCTCGCCGTGGGACGGCTCGTCGAGCGGCGGGCGGCTGGTCCGGCCGAGGCGGCGCTAGCTCCGGCCACCGGATAAAGGAGGCGCATATGGCCAGTGGCCCCGGGACCCTCGATCTCACTGACACGCTTCGGCGTCTCGCGGACGCGCGCGCGGAGCAGCCTCAGGTGCTGTCGCTCTACCTCGACCTCGACCCGACCGAGGTGCCCACCATCCCGGCGCGCGCAACGGCCGTCAACGCGCTCCTCGACGAGGCGGGCAAGGCGGTCGAGGCGCGCGAGAACGATCTCGACCACGCGGCCAAGGTCGCGCTTCGCGAGGACCTGCAGGCGATCCGCGACGCGATCGACAGCCGCGCCATCGTGCTCGAGGGCGCCCGGGCCTTCGCCATCTTCCGGTGCTCGCCCATCGGGCTGGACGAAGTCGTCCCGCTTCCGCGTCCCGTGCGATCGCGGATCGTCATCGACACCGCGCCGTACCTCGAGCCCGTGTTCGCCGTCGCCGACGAGCGGCGGTGGTGCGTGGCGCTCGTCAACCGGAAGACCGCGCGGTTCCTTCACGGGACGCGCGATCGGCTGGAGCAGGTCGCCCGCCGGCGCGATCCGGTCCACGGCAAGCACGACCAGGGCGGCTGGTCGCAGCCGAACTACGAGCGGAGCATCGAGCGCGACGTGGTCGAGCATCTGCAGCGGGCCGCGGACACGCTGCGCCGGATCGCGGCCGAGGATCCCTTCGACCATCTCGTGCTCGGCGGCCCGCACGAGATCCACAACGCGGCGGTGGCGCGCCTCTCTCCGGATCTGCGGGACCGTCTGGTCGACTGCGTCGAGGTCGACGTCGAGGCGAGCACGCCGACGCAGGTGCTCGAGGCGATCGCGCCGACGATCGAGGCGTTCGAGCAGAGGGAGGAGCGCGAGCTCCTCGACCGGTTGAGGGATCGCCTCGGCATGGGTCGCCGCGGCGCCGCCGGGCTCGACGACACGCTCGCGGCGCTCAACGAGCGGCGGGTCGAGGTGCTCGAGTTCGAGGACGGATTCCACGCGCCCGGCCGGCTGTGCGCGCGGTGCGGCTGGCTCGGGACCGAGGGCGTCGAGCGCTGCCCGGTCGACGGCGAGCCGGCGGAGCGACGCGAGGACGTCGTCGAGGACGCGATCGTCGCCGCGCTCGGCCAGTCTGCGCGGGTGCTCGTCGTCCGGCACCACCCCGACCTCGGGCCGCTCGGACGGATCGGCGCGCTCCTGCGGTTCTAGTGCTCGCTCGGCGCGCGCATGCCCGAGCAGACAACTCGCATCCAACCGATCTGCCCGTCGCGTTCCTCGAGATAGGCCTGCTGCTCGACGGTGAAGGGCCCGTCGGCGTCGTGCCCGCGGAAGCGGTAGCCGACCCGCTGGCACGTCGCGAACGCGTCCGTCTGCACGTCGATGAGCTCGTCGACCTCGGTGGCGTCGTCGAGCCATTCGCGGAGCACGTCATCCACGACCTGCTCGGGACTGGACGCCTGCCACGTCCGCTTCGGAGTCAGGGCGTGGAAGTCCACCTCGGGGTGGAGGAGGGCGGCGACGCGCTCGAAGTCCTTCGCGGTCAGCGCCTCGGCGAACGCGGAGCCGAGGGTGGATGTCGAAGTCGTCACGGCCATCTCCCTCGTCGTCATGCGGCTGAGAGGACTCGAACCTCCAAGGGGTTTCCCCCACACGGACCTGAACCGTGCGCGTAGACCAGTTCCGCCACAGCCGCGCGGGCCATCACTGTAGCGGCTGATCGTCCGAGGGTCATGCGAACATATGTTCGCATGACCCACCCGCCCAGTGACGTCGCCCGGGTGCTCGCGCTCGGTCGTTGCGGCCTGACGCCGACGCAGAGCCACACAGTCACCGACATCCCGCGCGGGACACGGGTTCTCGAGTGTGTCCGCCGACATCCGTGGGATCTTCTGCCGCGCCTGCGACGCGCTCGACCTCCACTGGACGACGTCCGGGCGCACGGTCTACGTCTCCCGTAATGCCGACGTGGCCCGGATGGACACGTTCATCGGTCCGAAGGCATGATTGGTACCCTGGCCCATCGAACGCGCCGCTATCGTCTAGGGGACTAGGACGCCGCCCTCTCACGGCGGAAACCGGGGTTCGAATCCCCGTAGCGGTACTCCACAACGCCCCGTCAGATCGGGGCGTTTGCGGTTCTTGAGCCGTCAAGGTGTCGCCAGATCATCGCTTGCTGCCTCCGAGTCTCGAGGGGACCTGCTCAACCTCTCGGTTGGCGGGCTCGGCGTCAAGGTAGGCCTCGAGCTTGGCGAGCGGCGCCCCCTCCCAGCCGGGACGGCCTTCGCGCAGATATTCAGCGTCGTGCGGATGTCGGCGTGGCCCATCGCGGTCTGTGCCTCCTTCGGCGTGAGGCCCGCCGCCGCGAGGTAGCTGGCGCACGTATGCCGCGCCTCGTGCGGCGTGAGCGGGTCGAGCGCGTCCTCGCGCGCCTTCACGAGTAGCTCCCGCGGACCGGTCGGCTCCGGGTTCGGCTCGCGCGCCCAGCCCCCACGCGCGCTGGGCGCGCGAGCGCAGCGTCGAACGCACGAACGCGGTGGCCGGCGTCCGGCCGAAGCAGATCGTCGCTGTCGCGTCCTTGTCCGGACGGTCGAGCCTGCCACGCCCGCGGCGTGCATCTCGTTCACGAGGCCCTGTACGTCGCCGCGGCGGACCTCCGCGAGCCGCAGGTGACCGAGCTTCGGCGCGAGGTACTTCCTGCTCGCTCTTCGTAACTGCGAATCGTGGAGGGTCGGTAGCGCCGGCCCGAGCGGTCGAGCGCGCTGCCATCCCGCATCGCGGCGATGAGCTGATCGAGGTCGTCGCGCACTGTCTGCCCCGTCGGCTTGACGATGGGGAGCTCGCCCTGACGGAGGGCAACGAGCGCGTCCTGGCGCCGGCGCTGCGCCCCCGTGAACGTGTCGAAGTGCTTGCGGATCAGCTTGTCGTCCCGCTTGCTCCGAGCGGTCGCCTCCCACTTCTCCGGGCAGGCGCAGCCGGCATCGGCGGCGCACGAGGCACGATGCACGCGGTAGAGGCCCGCGTGCCTAGCGTGCTTGACGCGTCGACCGGCCATTCAGTCCACCCCGCATCTCTCGGCCTGGATACCTCTCAGCTCAATCTCCTGCGATGCGATCTCGCGCATTAGAAACGCCAGCCGCTCCCGCGCCTCGGCCTCGTGACGCCCCAGATCGATCGTGTCCGCCATCTCGAGCGCGCGGTCGGTCAGTTGCCGACACCGAGCTACCGCGCGGCGCGCGTCCTCGAAGGCCCCAGCACTCCTGTCGAGAGATACATCATGGAGCGCGAAAGAGGCAGCTTCGACGAGTTCGACTAGCTCATCGAAGTCAGACGGCATCCGAACGCCCCTCCTCCCAGTCGGTCCCCGGGTGCCCGACGGCCCCGTGGCCCGAGCGGCAAGCCCGGGACACGGGAACGTGCGTCATGCGGCGACCGCCGTCTCGGCGTCGATGCGCTCGACGAGCCCGCGAGCGGTCTCGGCCATGACCTCGTAGTTGGCGATCCCTCTCTCGGCGATGACACGGCTCTCCTCGAGCGTGTGCCCCAGGTATCCCTCGGTGTTGACTCCCTCGAGGACCGCCTTCGCGTCCCGGATCTCGTATTCGTCCGCGCGGATCACGTCGCGCAAGAGCGCATTGATCCCATCGCCGTCGCGCAGCGACAGCTCGCCGGTCCGGAAGGCCGCGTACAGCTCGCGGAGCCGCGCCGCGCGGTCGAGCTGCTCCTCGAGCGACCCGATGTCGAGGGAACCCTCTACGGCGCGGACGAGGCTCTCGCCCACGCCCACCGCCTCCACCTCAACGAGCTCGGACACGACCACTCTCTCTTGCGTGGTCAGGGCGATGGCCGTCATGCGATCACCGCGCACTCGGTCGCGCCCTGCGCCGCCAGCACCGGCCGCAGTTCGTCGAGGATGCGACGTAGCTCATCGTCGCCACGCTCGTACGCCACGTAGGCGGCGGCCGCGAGCCGGTTGAACACCCCCAGGATGTCGGCGTCCGCCTCGAGGCGGCCGAGCAAGCGACGGCAGGCGTCGATATCGAGCTCGGGGCACCGCTCCTCCGTCTCGTCATAGATGACCCACTCGCGCAACACGTTCGCAACGACCGGCGCTTCGCTCTCCGCGACGTCGAGTGTCCCGGTCTCGGCCGCCCGCATCATGTCGGCCTGGACCCGGGCGCGCCGGATCGCCGCATCGAGCTCCTCGCTCGTCTTGGCGTGCTCGATCGCCTCGCCGACGCCCGTCGCCTCGAGCGACACGATGCCCGTGACCGCCTTCGCCTCGCGGTCGTTCAGCGTGATGATTGCCATTCGTGGCTCCTAACGGTTGGTGGCGCCGGAGGGAACGGGGGCCTTGGCGAGGAGGCCGCGCAACCGGTAGCGTCGGCACTGCGCCGAAGGCCGTTTCCTTCGGTGCCGCGTGGCCCGGGTGTTAGCGCACCGCGGGCCACAAATGGTGTACGGACGCTCGGCAAGCTACTCCTCGGAGTCGGCGCGCGCAAGGATGCGCGGGGGAAGCATGAGCAGCTCCAGCCTGCTTTCTCCGGCCGATTCATACCGTCGCCACACCGCGGCTTCCCGTGGCCGAAAGCACGGACTCCGAGCAGCTCGGAATCGGGCGGTCGGTCGTTTGTAGGCCCCCGCTAATCGCCGGTGTCAACCCAGCGCTCTGCGGCGCTGACATCGTATTCGTCCGGGACGATCCCGCGCACCATCGCGCGTGCGGCTTCGCGGGTCGCCGCCGTCGGTACGGCGATGAAATCCGGCGACTCGTGGTCATACCGATTCTCGAACCCCGCAATCGCCGGGCCGATCGTCGGAATGCCGGCGCCGTCGGGCGAATTCGCCACGGCCATCAGGCCCTCGCCCGTGATCGTCGCTTTGAACTTCGGCATCAGCAGCACATTACGGCGCCGACCCGTGGAAGCCGCGGTTCCCGGAAGCGGGCTCGCAGAGGGCCCGCCTACGACCCATTCCGGCCAACTCGGAATGTCGGCGCGCGGGATCGCGCACAATCGCCCGGTGCCCGATGCGCGTCGCCGGAAACCGACGCGCGTCGGCGGTAGCGAACCCGCGAACCCCCGTGTTTCCGGGGCAAACGCCGTTGCGGCGGGACGCCTCACGGCTTTCGAATCCCCGCAGCGGTACTGGAAATCGCCTGCAAGATGCGATTTCTCGATTTCTCCTCACCACGTCGCGAATGGACCAGGATGGGCCAGTCGGCGACGGGCACGGGTGGGCGCCGAACGTCCATCAGAGCGCCTGGCTCGTGGGCCGGATGAGGATCTCGTTCAGCGTCATGCGCCGCGGCCGCCCGATGGCGAACGCGATCACCTCGGCGATGCCTTGGCGGTGATGGCGACCTCCTCGTAGAGCTGCTCGGCGGCCCGCTTGGCGTCCGCGTGGGTGATGTGGTCGGTCAGCTCGGTCGCCACGGCGCCGGGCTCGATGACCATCACGCGCACGTCGGGCTGGAGCTCCTGGCGCAGGGCCTCCGACCAGCCGCCCAGCCCCCACTTGGTCGCGTTGTAGACCGAGGAGCCCGGCCGCGCGGTGCGCCCGGCCACCGACGAGATGTTCACGAGGTCGCCTCCGCCGTCGCGGAGCTGGTCGAGGAAGACCTCGGTCGTGGTCATGGCGCCGAGCAGGTTGACCTCGACCATCTGGCGGATCTCGACGCGCTGCTCTGAGGAGAACGGCGCGAGCAGCATCACGCCGGCGTTGTTGACGAGGACGTCGGCGCCGCCCAGCTCGTTCTTGACGCGCTCGGCCGCGGCGACGATCGAGTCGCGGTCGGTGACGTCGGCCTCGATGGCCAGGGCGCCGTTGCCGAGCTCTGCGGCGAGCGCCTCGACGCGGTCGGCGCGGCGCGCCAGCAGCGCGAGACGGTAGCCGTCGGCGGCCAGCTCCCGGGCGGCGGCCTCGCCGATGCCGGATGACGCGCCGGTGATGACCGCGACGCGGCCGTCGTTGTAATCGGTGCTCATGATCGTTCTCCGAAGTCGGTGGTCGTTGCACTCGCGCCAGCGGCGCGCGGTGCGAGCTCGAGCGTCGTCGAGTGCGCCCGGGCGTTGGTGACGCCATCGACGATGCTCCCGGCGTAGCGGCGGTACTTGGCGCGGTACCCGGCGTCGATCTGGTCGTTCACGGCGCCGCCGGCATCCTCGATCGGCACGTACTTCTCGACGCCGCCGGCCCGGATGCGGCCCTCGCGGCTCGCCCGCGCGACGCGGTGCCAGCCGGTGCCGGCCCCGTAGGCGGCGCGGACATAGAGGTCGTCCCCAACGCGGACGACCCAGATCGGGCCCGGCGTGCGCAGCGTCCCCTCGCGCTGGCGCGGGGCGATCTCCCGTTGCTCCGCCGCCTCGATCGTTCTGAGCTCATCGCTCGTCCAGTTCGTCGTCTGCGCGTCTTGATGTTCCATGGCACGACCTACTGTGCCACGGGTCGGCGGTCTTGAAGCGGCCCCTTCGAAGGGGTACCGAGAGGGCCTCTCTGTGATGCCGGACGGGTCGTACCGTTGTCATCATGAGCTTCCGCGACGTGAACATGACGAACGACATCGCGGCGCTCCTGACCTCCCGGCGCGCGGAGATCGCGCCGGAGCAGGCCGGTCTGCCGACGCATGGCACCCGGCGCGTCCCTGGCCTTCGTCGCGAGGAAGTCGCGTCGCTGGCCGGCGTCAGCATCGACTACTACAAGGGCCCTGTCGGACCTCGTCGGGGAGCTGTCGACCCGCAGCGCCGCGTTCCGCACTCGCTGGGCCGCGCACAACGTGCGCTTCCACCGCACTGGCACCAAGCCGCTCCGTCATCCGATCGTCAGCGACCTGAGCTCGAGTGAGAGCGGTCACCACCACCGCGAGATAGGAGCAACGCAATGGAACTTCGCCCACTGGGGCGCGCCGGCGTCTCGGTCAGCAAGCTGTGCCTCGGCGCGATGATGTTCGGCGCCTGGGGCAACCCCGACCACGACGACTCGATTCGCATCATCCACCGCGCGCTCGACGCGGGGATCAACTTCATCGACACCGCCGACGTCTACTCCCAGGGCGAGTCCGAGGAGATCGTCGGCAAGGCGCTCGCCGGCGGCAAGCGCGACGACGTCGTGCTCGCCACCAAGGTGTGGGGCCAGATGGGCGAGGACCCCAACCAGCGCGGTGTGTCGCGACGCTGGATCATCCGGGAGGTGGAGGCCTCCTTGCGACGCCTGGGCACCGACTGGATCGACCTTTACCAGATCCACCGCTACGAGCCCGACACCGACATCGAGGAGACGCTCGGCGCCCTCACCGACCTCGTGCATCAGGGCAAGGTCCGCTACGTCGGCCACTCCACCTTCCCGCCGTCGGCGATCGTCGAGGCGCAGTGGACGGCGCGCGACCGGGGTCTCCAGCGCTACGTGACCGAGCAGCCGCCGTACTCGATCCTCGTCCGCGGCATCGAGGCCGAGGTGCTGCCCACCTGCGCGAAGTACGGCATCGGTGTCATCCCGTGGAGCCCGCTCGCCGGCGGCTGGCTGTCGGGCCGCTACCGCAAGGGTGCCGACGTCCCGCCGCCGGCGTCCGCGGCGCGCCGGCGGCTCGTCGACCGCTACGACATGTCGTTGCCCGCCAACCAGCGCAAGCTCGACGCTGCGGACGCTCTCGCCCGCGTCGCCGAGGAGGCGGGCATGTCGCTGATCGAGCTGGCGATCGCGTTCGTCATCAACCACCCGGCGGTGACCGCGGCGATCATCGGGCCACGCACCATGGAGCAGCTCGAATCGCAGCTCCCGGCGGCCGACGTCGTCCTCGACCAGGCGCTGCTGGACCGTGTCGACGAGATCGTCCCGCCCGGTACGAACATCAACCCGGCGGACGGCGGGTGGGTCAACCCGGCCCTCCAGCCGGCGGCGCGGCGGCGGCAGGGCAAGCCATAGCTGACGAGAAGGAGGCACATCCAGATGGAGATCACGAGAAGCGACATCGACACCGCCAAGGGCCCCGTGACCTGGTTCACCGGCGACGTGTACATCGACCCGGTGGCCGCCGCGCCCGCCCCCGCACGGGTACAGGCCAACCTCGTCCACTTCACCCCGGGGGCGCGCACCGCCTGGCACACGCACCCGCTCGGCCAGACCATCTACGTCACCGAGGGCATCGGCCTCTGCCAGAAGCGCGGTGGACCGATCGAGGTCATCCGCCCGGGCGACCGCGTCTTCTTCGAGCCCGGCGAGGACCACTGGCACGGCGCCGCCCCGAACCGCTTCATGGCTCACCTGGCCCTCAACGAGGTCGACGAGGACCACGTCGCCGTCAACTGGGGCGAGAAGGTCACCGACGAGGAGTACGCCGCCGCTCCCACGAGCGAGCACTGACCCAACGCTCGGGGCGCACTTGCGCAGCGGCGACCGATGGGCCGCCCGTCAGTCCGATAGCGCCGGGGAGCGCGTCGCCAGGCCGTGGGCGCGCTCGACCGCGGGCGCCGCGCCGAGGTTCTCGAGGACGCCGGTCGCCTCCTCGAGCAGTGGCGCCGCCTCGTCGACACGGCCCTGGTCGACGAGCCACGCGGCGTAGTCGGTCTGGGCACGGGCCGACCAGTAGCGGTAGTCGAGCGCAGCGAGGGTTTCGATCGCACGCTTGAAGCAGTCCTCGACCGCCTCGTGCTCGGCGCGCGCCGCGGCGACCCTCGCCCGGGCACGCTCGAGCTGCGCGCACAGATAGGGCGGCACGAGGCCCGCGGGCCGTGAGTCGAGCCGCTGGACGAGCTCCGCGGCGTCGTCGATCCGGTCGAGCGCGAGCGCCGCCTCGACCGCGTAGGTCCACGACTGACGGAGGTTCTCGCCGCTGCTCCGGGTGGTCAGGGCATCGCGCACCGCGGGAACGAGCGCCTCGAACGCCGCCCGGGGATCGTTCTCGGCCAGGGCGGCGATGCCAGTCGCCACGGCGTAGGCCTCGCGGAGCTCCGGATCGCTGGTGTCCGCCCACGGCGCCAGGGCGGCCAGGTGCGCCCGTAGGGCGGTGAGGTCCCCCCGCAGAGCGTGCAGCTCCACCAGCCGCTCGTGGAGGTACGCGGCAAGCGGGCGCTGCGGGCCCTCGGGCGGCAGCAGCTCGCTTTCGAGACGATCGATCTCGCCCCAGCGCCCGGTGAGGAGCAGTACGTGGCACAGGTTCGCGGCGGTCAGGCTCTCGTCGCTGCGGTTTCCCGCCCGCCGCGCGCTCGCGAGGCTGGCCTCGGTGCTCTCCCGCGCCCCGGGCAGGTCCATGACCATCCGCGCGTTGCCGAGGTTCGACTCACCGCGCGCCATCTCGCGCTGCAGGCCGCGTTCTCGGGCGAGCTCGACTCCGGCGCTCAGCAACGCGATGGCCTCGCGCCAGCGGGAGCTGAACATGTACAGCGTTCCCTTGCCGACGAGGGCCGTAGCGAGTACGTCGAGCTCGCCGAGAGCCTCGGCGATCGAGAGCGCCGCGTCGAGCGGAGCGCCGGCCTCGTCGTGCTGGCCGGTGAACATCAGCAGGCGCCCGAGCTCGACGTTCAAGGCGGCGACGTCGGCGTCGAGCTCGCCGCTGCCTACCGTCTCGAGCGCCGCCCGGATGCGCACGATCCCCTCCTCTTGGCGGCCGAGACCCCAGAGCGCGGGAGCGACGTGGCGGACGACGAGCGCCGCCTCGCGCTCGCGCCCGGCCTCCCGGTGCAGCTCGGCCGCCCGATCGAAGAACTCGAGCGCGGGCACGAAGCGACCGGACCTCACGGCCATCTCGCCGGCGGCGGCTGTGAGCTGGGCGCGCTCGGCGTCGTCCCGGGCGAGCCCGACCGCGTCACGGTACGCTC
>JAOPZQ010000098.1 GCA_025964075.1 Solirubrobacterales bacterium
CGGATCGGCGTTCGAGGAGTCGAGCGGGTGTGTCTCCCAGCCCCCGCCGGGCCGGCCGACCACGGCGGTGCAGGACAGGTACTTGGTTCCGCCGCCCTCGTCGACGATGCCGCCGAGCTCACCCCGCGCGTTCGGAGCGATCGCTGCGTACTGGTAGGCGTACTGCGCGTTCCAGAGGATCGGCTGGTCGACGAGCTTGAAACTGCTCTCGTCGATCTCGACGGCCATCATGAACGGGTAGCGAAACCCGTGCGCCTCGTCCTGGCCGGCATTCCAGGCCCACCCCAGCCTTCCATTCGCGCGCCAGCCGGCGGTCGGCCGAACGGTGTTCTTCGGATAGCCGTCCCTCAGACCGACACACCAGTCGCTCGTGACAGAGCCGCCGATTCTCGGGCAGTGTTAGCGCGGGGGTGCCGGGTAGGCGCGGTGCGGCACGTCGATATGACCGACTGAGTCGGAGTCGTCGTCCCAGCTCCAGACGCGCAGGCTGGACGCCGTCACGTGCGCGGCGAAGTACATCGTGCTCGTGGCTCCCTGCACCAGCCTCGGTGAATGGAGGTGGGTCTTGAGGTATTTGACGTCCGAGTGGTTGACTGACCCCGCCGCCAGCTCCTGCAACGGGATTCTCATCACCACGCCTTCGTAGCCGGCGTCGACGACGTTGGAGGAGACATACAGGTACTTGGTGGTGCTCGAGACGCCGTTGTAGTCGAACCACGCCGGTTGGGAGTACCCGCCGAGCTCCGCCGGCGAGAGGTCCGTGTAGGTCATCCGCGGGACGTCGAAGTCCGAGTCACCGCGCGCCCATGCGATGCGCAGGACGTTGCCGGTGTCGTCCTTCCTGTACTGAAGCATCCATACCCACAGGTCCTGCTGCGGTACGTAGTACGCGAGCTGATCGCAGCAGAAACCGCCATGGGCCGTCGGGAAGGCGGTGTATGGATCGAGGTACGTGAACGTGCTGCCGCCGTCCTTCGAGAGGGCCGCGCCCCAGTTCCAGGTCTCGAGGATGCGGTTGCCGTGCGCGGCGACACTCGGCTCATTCGTGAAGCTGACGTCGCCGTCCGTCGGGCGCACGCGCCGGTAGACGCGTGCCTTTCGCAAGAATGCGAAGCCGGCCCCCGCAGACGACAGCGACGTCGTCGCAGGGACGTCGGAGCTCTGGATGAAGTCCGCGTCGGCCTGTGTCGGGGTCGGCGGCACTCGCTCTTCGTTGAGCGGCTCGTGATTGAGCTTCCGCCTCTGCGGAGTCCGCACCGGCGGGAATTTATGCGTCGGCCGGAAATGGAGTCGGCGAACCCGCGAGACCTCGCCCCGGAGCGTCTTCGCCTCGCGAAGGACCAGCTTGCGACCGCTCGAGCCGGTCAGGGAGATGATGGCGCCAGCCGCCGCGGAGGCGAGCAGCAGCGCGACCACGACCGTAAGTAGGTGCCTCCTGTTCGCTCGACGCCACAGACTCCAGATGCCACCCGATGTTGCGCCGATCCGGCTGAGGTGTCAAGGCCGGCAAACGCCCACGGTCGTCGGTTCTCGAGTAGTGACGCTGCGGCGCTCATCGCCGGGTCGTGCGGTAGAGGCGGAAGCCGGCGCGCGCGAGCATCGCCGGCAGATTCCGCACCGACTCCCGGTCCTTGTCGCGCTCGGCCTCGGGAAGCTGATCCCATGAGACGAGCAGCGGATGGAGCCGGCGCTCGGGGTCCTTCTCGTCCGTCGTCGGCTTCCAGCCCTCGCGGAGGAGGTCCTCGGCCCAGCGCTCATGCTCGGCGTGAGCGAGGGCCTCCACCTCGTCGGAGGAAAAGGCGAACCCGTCCTCGCCCGCCGGCCCGAGCTGCGCCGGCACGAGTGCGCAACCGGCGGCCTCGAGCTTTGGGCCGATTCCGTCGGCGAAGCGGCGATTCGACTCCTTGAGCGACTCGGGCAGCTCGGCCCACGGGCGAAGCGACGGGGTATCGGCCGGTGAATGCCCGAGTGCCTGCGCGTCGCGAACGTACTGCTCGTGCTTGGCGCGGGCGAGGATCTCGGTCGTGCCCCGGAGCAGCAGTGTGGGCGAGAGCGCGTGCGAGAGGACGCCGAACGGCTCGATCGCCGCGAACGAGCCGCCCTCGGCTGCGAGCGCCGTCGCGACGCCCGCCTCCTCGTCGGCGACGGCGACGGCCACCGGCACGTCGCGTGCCGCGGGATCGGCGTGCAGCGCGAGAGCCGCGGCGAGCGCGTCGGACTCCTCGTCGAGGCTCACGTAGGCCCGCGTGACGTCGCAGCTCCCGTCCGGTTCGAGCATGACCTGACCGCGACGGAACTCGGCGCTCTGGAGCGACGCCGGCCGGGCGTCGAGGGTGCACAGCCCGTCGAGCTCGGCATGGCGCTCGAGCAGCGCGGCAACGAGATGGTCGGCGTCCCGGCCCGCGACGGTGATCCGCAGGTTCTCGCCATCCTGGGCTCCGAGCGCGGTCCAGGTCCCGACGAGCGCCAGCACCAGCTCCTCGCCCACACCGTCAAGCCCGACGACGACCACGTGCGGGCGGCGTGGGTGCACGCCCGGCGCCGCGAACGCCGGGTGGCGCTCGAGCAGCAGGCGCGCGCCGGTCGCGGCGACATTGAAGAACTCCAGCCGGAACGGGGCGCGCGTCGCCACGGCGATCGCCTCGGCCCTGAGTGCCTGCCAGAGCGTCAGATCCTCGAGGTGGACCAGCGCCGTCAGCACGCCGCGGCGATGCACGGCGACGAGCCGCGCGGCCGCTCCCGAGACGTCGACGTTCGTCCCGTCTCGTCCGCACGACACGATGAGGTGCCGTGCGTGCCCGACACGGGCGTGCCGGAGGATCGCCGGATCTGTGGCGTCCCCCCGCACGACGTTGATGCCACGCTCCCGGGCGCCGGGGATCGTCACCGCCGCGCCGTCCCTCTCGATCGCCACGACCCGGAAGCCGGCCTCGTGGAACGTCGCGGCGAGGCGCTGCCCGGTCGTCCCGAGGCCGGCGACGACGACGTGGTCGCGGATGAACAGGCGGATGCCGAGAAGCTGCACCTGCTCTCGCGAGATCGCCAACAGGCCCTTGATCGCCGCATAGCCCGTGAGGACGGGAGCGAGGATCCGGGCGATCTGCAGCGCGGGGGGAACCGGAGGGTCGACGGCGCCGACCAACCCGAACAGAGTCACCGAGCGATACAGCGAGTCGATCACGTCGAAGTTCTTGCCATGAAGCTGGCGAAACCCGACCGTGCCGAGCACGATCGTCGTGATGCCGAGCAAGGTGACCGCGATCGGACGCACCTCCGAGACGGTGGGGCGCACGGCGTCGCGGTACCAGCGTCGATAGCGGCGCCAAGGCGACGGGCGGAGCTCGGGAATCATCGGATCCGGTCCACTTACAGACTCAAGAACTTAACGGGTACCCGTGGCACGAGAGACGGCGGGGCGTGACAACGGCTAGCGGGGCCGGAGTTCCGGAACGTACCGCCGGGACGGTGGCGGTGAGCCCGCTTGCCTCCGGCCCTATAGCAGAGTACGCTCGGCTTGGACGGTCGCTGACCAGCCGGCCCGCTTGGTGCGGTGTTGGGGACCGGATTTAGGAGTGAGTCACGACGCACGACGTGGAGAGGAAAGCCACAAGAAACAGTGCGTCGCTCGACTAGTGGTCGACGGTCTAAAGCCGTCGTGTGTGACACAGCTCGGGCTTCCCCCGATAGCTCCCGGATCGCAGACGTCGAGGCTCTCAGCACGACCGTCACGGTGCGATACGACGCGTTTCTCTCGTACGCGAGAGAGGACGCTGGTTTCGCGGTCGACCGCTTGCACGCCGGCCTCGGCAACCACGGGCTGCGCATATGGCTCGATGTCGAGGACATCGTCGCCGGCGCGCACTGGCGCGATCGGATCCGGCGCGGGATCGAGGCCTGCAAGGCCTTCGTCCTACTCGTGAGCCCCTCGTCCATCGCGTCGCGCGCCTGCCGAGAGGAGCTCGAGGAGGCCATCGCGCTCAACAAGCTGATTGTCCCGGTGATTCACCACGAGGTGGAAGAGCAAAGCCTGCCGGCCGCCCTCGCGGACGCTGAGTGGATCTTCCTGCGAGAGGGGGATGACTTCGCAACAGGCCTTCAACGGCTGGTCGTGGCGCTTCGGACGGACCTTCGGTGGCGGGACGAGCACACGCGGCTGGCAGGCCGGACGCGCGAGTGGCTGGATTCGGAGCGTGACGCGAGCTACCTGCTCCGTGGGGCCGATCTCCGGGAGGCAGAGACATGGTTGACCCGGCAGGGCGGCCATCGCGAGGCGCCGACGCGCGAGCAGGCGGAGTACATCGCCTGCAGCAGGCGGTCGGCCAACCGGCGGGTACGGACGTTCGTCGCGGGGACGCTGGTGGCCTTGGTGATCGCGCTCTCAGCGGCCGTGTTCGCGCTCGTCCAACGGCAGACCGCAATCGAACAGACCCGTACTGCCGAGTCGCGGTTGCTGGCCAGCGAGGCCGCGAGCACGACTGACTCGCAGGTCGCCAGCCTCCTCGCGCTCGGGGCAGAGCGACTTGCGCCGACCTTCGACGCTCGCAGCGCGATCATCAGGCTGGCCGACAGCCACGTCCACGGACCGCCCCTCAACGGCCATACGGGCTACGTAAACGGCGTCGCGTTCAGCCCCGACGGGGAGACGCTTGCCTCCGCCGGCAGCGACCGCACCATTCGCCTGTGGGATATCGTGCGCCACCGCGAGCTCGGCGCCCCGCTCACCGGTCACACAAGCGACGTCCTTGCCGTCGCGTTCAGCCCCGACGGTCGGACGCTTGCCTCGGCCGGCGCCGACGGCACGATCCGGCTCTGGGACGTCGCGCGTCGCCGCGAGGCCGGCGCGCCGCTCACCGGCCACACCGGCGCCGTGTTCGACGTGGCCTTCAGCCCCGACGCTCGGACGCTCGCCTCGGCCGGCACCGACCGCACGATCCGGCTCTGGGACGTCGCGCGTCGCCGCGAGGTCGGCGCGCCGCTGACCGGCCGCACGAGCTTCCCGAATGACGTGGCGTTCAGCCCCAATGGCCGGTACCTCGCCTCAGCCGGCCGCGACGGCACCATCCGTCTGTGGAGCGTGACCGCTCGCCGCGAGCTGGGGGCGCCGTTGCGGGGTCACACCGAGGCCGTCCTCGGCGTCGCGTTCAGTCCCGACGGTCGCACGCTCGCCTCGGCGGCTGCCGACGACACGATCCGCCTCTGGGATGTCGTCCATCGCCGCCGGCTCGGCGCGCCGCTGCGGGGGCACGACGACAACGTGAACGCCGTGGCGTTCGGCCCGGACGGCAAGACGCTCGCGTCGGCTGGCGAGGACCGGTCGGTCCTCCTATGGGACGTCGCGAGCCATCGGCGACTTGACCCGCTGACCGGCCACACCAACCGTGTGAGCGGCGTCGCGTTCAGTCCAGACGGGACAATGGTCGCTTCGTCGAGCAGTGACCGCACGGTGCGGCTCTGGGACGTGGCCAGCCACCGCCAGCTGGGCGCGCCGCTCCTCGGTCACACCAGCTCCGCTTTCCGGCTCGCGTTCAGTCCCGACGGGCGGACGGTCGCCTCCGCCGGCGCGGATAAGACCATCCGTCTGTGGGATACCGCCACACATCGCCAGCGCGGGACGCCTCTGACCGGCCACCGGAACACGGTGTACGACGTCGCGTACAGCGGCGACGGGCGGCGACTGGCCTCGGCGAGCGCCGACGGCACGGTGCGGCTCTGGGACGTCGCGACCCACCGTGAGCTCGGTCGGCCGCTGCGCGGCCATACCGCCTACGTCTGGGCGGTGGCGTTCAGCCCGGACGGCAGGACCGTCGCATCGGCGAGCGAGGACCGGACGATACGGTTGTGGAACGCCGCCACCTATCGTCAGATCGGTGCCCCACTCATCGGACACACCAGGGATGTGAACGACGTGGCGTTCAGTCCGGACGGCCGGAGGCTCGCTTCGGCCTCCGGCGATGGGACGATCCGGCTGTGGGACGTCGCTCGTCACCGTCAACTCGGTGCCGCCCTGACCGGCCAGTCCAACACGGTCATCGCCGTCGCGTTCAGCCCCGACGGCAAGGCGCTCGCCACGGGCGGCGGCGATCTGACCGTCCGTCTGTGGAGCGTCGCCCGCCACCGGCAGCTCGGCGCGCCGCTTACGGGCCACACCGGGACCGTGTATAGCGTGGCCATCAGCCCCGACGGCACCAGTGTCGCCTCGGCGAGCAGCGACGGAACGATCCGCCTGTGGGACGTCGCGAGTCATCGCGAGCTCGGCGGCCCCCTCTACGGCCACACGAGCGAGGTCTACGACGTGGCATTCGCTCCTGACGGCAGGAGCCTAGCCTCGGCGAGCCAGGACAAGACGATCAGGCTGTGGGCCAACAGTCCGCTCAGCACTTACCGCCGGGAGCTCTGCCGCTCGATCGACCTGCGTCATGCCCAGGAGCTCTGGAAGCAGGCCGAGCCGAGCGTCACGTACCCGCGGCCCTGCTGACCTACTGGGGGTGGCACGCTGTGCCCTTCCGCTCATCGACCCTGAAGCGTGCATCAGCAGGCGATTCGCTTACTCACCATCGAACCCGAGCACCGAAGGACGCCATGAGGCAGACCGACGCCACCCCCACGCAACGCAGCGAGCTGACAGCCTCGATCATCGACGCCAAAGCCCGCCAGGACCTCTCCTGGCAAGAGCTCGCCGACGCCACCGACCTCAGCCTCGCCTACGTCACCGCCGCGTTGCTGGGCCAGCACCCGCTGCCCGCCGACGCCGCGGCCGCCGTGGCGGCGAAGCTCGGACTCAGCGACGAGCAGACTCGCCGGCTGCAGACCATCCCAGTGCGCGGATGCATCCCCGACCGGGTTCCCACCGACCCCACCATCTACCGCTTCTACGAGATGCTCCAGGTTTACGGCACCACCTTGAAGGCCCTGATCAACGAGCAGTTCGGCGACGGCATCATCAGCGCGATCAACTTCACCATCGACGTGAAGAAGGTCGACGATCCGGCCGGCGGCTCGCGAGCAGTGATCACCCTCGACGGCAAGTACCTGCCGTACGTCCCGTTCTAACCCGTCGCCCCCGCGGGCGTCCCGACCTTCGCCCTCTGGCCGAATGGCTATTCGGTGGATCCAAGACGCGACGTCCTCCGTGGCGCCTGGAGGTGTTCGCGGAGTGCCTCGCGGACGGGGGGGTCAGCTGGCGACGGTGAGTTCCTCCTGCGCCCGCGCGGTGATCGCCTGCAGCGTGCGTACGGTCGTCTCGACGTCGTCGACGTCGAACTGGCTCAGTAGCCGGACCGTCGGGCCGGCGATGTACTCGCGCAGGCTGCGATGCAAGGTTTCCCCTTCGGCCGTCAGGTCGAGCTTCGCGTCTCCGTGGATCAGCCCCTCGGTCTCCAGCCGGGCGAGCAGTTCGCGCGTCGAGTCGGCGTTCAGGGTCCGCGAGCCCTCGAGGTCGGCGCTCAGCGCCTCCCGAGCAAGCCCCGGTCCGCGCGTGGCGATCAGCTGCAGGGCGTACCAGGTCTCGGCCTTGGTCCCGCGCTCGGCGAGGTGCTGGCGCAGCGTCGCGGTCAGGGTTCGCTCGGCAAACGCCAGGCTCTGGCCAAACTGGCCGAAGAGGACGGGTGGTGTGGTCATGACAGGCTCCGTTCGGATA
>JAOPZQ010000106.1 GCA_025964075.1 Solirubrobacterales bacterium
CCCGTGCTGCCCGCCCCACCCAGCCCGGGCGATCCGTCGGCGAGACCGGGGCCGCCGCCGTGCGCTCCGGGCAGGAGGTCGCTCGCCGCCAGGCCGTTGGCGTGGGAGTTGCCGCCGGCGCCGCCGAGGCCGTTGTCGTCACAGAAGATGCCGTTGCCGGCGGCGCCGCCCCCGCCTCCGGCCACGATCAGGCGGTCGCTCGGCCCGAACGCGCCGCCACGGATGTCGGACGCGCCTCCCCCACCGCCGGAGGCGTTCGCGGAGGAGCCGGGTCTGCCGCTGCCGCCGCCGCCGTTGAAGCCGCCCGCCTCCCCGGAACCCGAACGGCCGACGTCGACCTGCACGGTCATCCCCGGGGTCACGGGGATCGTCGCGCGCACGTGAGCGCCCTTGCCGCCCGGCACCGTCCCGTTCCCGTTGTCCGCGCCGGCGGCCCCCCAGAGGTCGAACGTCGCCGCGATGACGTCGGGCGGGACCACCCAGCACTGGGAGTCGACGACGCCGCCGGTGAACTGCACGCCGTGGGTCCCGGGGCCCGCCTCGTTCGGCGCATGGGTGCACGGCAACGTCGCGCGCGCGGCCGGCGGGATCGCCAGCGCGAGCAGCAGCAGTACACCTCCGCCGACGCACGCGCCGAGCCGGCGCGCCTGGACCGTGCGCTTGTTCACCGCCGCGCAAGCTACCAACGTCACGCGCCGTTCATGCCTCGGTCCTAACATGGATGTCATGGAACCGACGATCGCCAAGACCGACGCGGAGTGGCGCGCTCAGCTGACTCCGGAGCAGTACGACATCCTGCGGCGCAAGGGGACCGAACGGCCCTTCACCGGCCGCTACGTGAACGAGAAGTCAGACGGGACCTACGTCTGCGCGGCGTGCGGGACGGAGCTCTTCTCCTCCGACACGAAGTTCGAGTCCCACTCGGGCTGGCCGAGCTTCACCGAGCCGGTCAACCGCGAGCACGTGATCCTCGAGTCGGACCACTCACACGGCATGGTCCGCACCGAGGTCATGTGCCGGAGCTGCGGCGGCCACCTCGGCCACGTGTTCGAGGACGGGCCGAGCGACGAGGGCGGCATGCGCTACTGCATCAACTCCGGCGCGCTGCAGCTCGAGCGGTCCTAGGACCGCGCGCACGGCGCGACCGCGTCGTGCGTCTGCGGGCCGTCCCCGTAGTCGACCTCGAAGCGCACGCGCCAGGTGCCCGCGCACGTCGCCGGGTTGTTCAGCAGCGCCGCGCTCGCCGGGAACGTCGGGGCGGTGGCGAACCCGGCGCCCGGGACGAACCGGGCGCTCGTGCGCGTGAACGAGTCCCCGCGGACGCGCGTGCGCCGCGTCCCTCGCTTCTTCCTGGCGACCCGCACCGGCGGGGTCGACGCGCCGGCTCCGAAGTCGAGCTTCACCTCCCGCAGCGTGAAGTGGAGGCCGTTCGGAAGCGCGGGGATCGGCAGCTTGTCGAAGCGGAGCTCCTCGCCGAGCACGGGGTCGCTCGCCGGCCGGAGGCGGCCGATGCTCGCCCCCTGGAAGTTCGACGTCGGCTCGCGGAAGTAGAAGACGACGCCCATCGGGTCGCCGGGCTGGCGCGGCGTCGCCCGGTAGAACGTGAGCTGCGCGGTGAACGCCGTGCCGTGCGCGCCGAACGCGAACCCCTCGCCGAGCAGGTCGATCGAGCCGGTCGCGACGATGCTGTTCGCGGGGCAGGTGAACTTCGCCGCGGCTTCGTCGCTGCACACGCCGGCGACCGCGTTCGGGTCGAACGTAAAGCCCCTGTCGAAGCCGATCGCCAGGCCGGACGGGATCGTCTGCGGCCGCAGGCCGGCGTCCGTCCCCTTGGCGTCGAGGATCAGGTGGGCGCCGGCCCCGGCCGTGTTCGGATTCAACTGCGCCGTGACCTGCGCGGCGGCCGGCGGCGCGAGCCCGAGCGCGAGCGCGAGCAGGGCCGGAATCGGGAGCAGGCGCCTCACGGCCCGAGAGACTACCGTCAGGTTAATCGGCGGGCCGGAGTCGTATTGTTGTTGCATGCGCACTCGTTTGCTCGTTCCGCTCGCCGTCGCGGGCACGCTGCTCATCGCCGCCGCGTCCGCGTCCGCCGCGCCCTTCGTGGCGCACTTCCACGCCCCCAACCACAACCCCAAGGCCGGGAAGAAGTGGCCGGTGACCGTGACCGCACGGTCGAAGTCGGGGAAGAAGCTCCACGCGACCGCCCTGTACGAGTTCATGTACAGCGGCCAGGTGGTCTGCAAGGTCGGCCCCGACCCCGGTCACCCGAGCAAGAGCGACCAGTGCGGCAAGGGTGGCCGCGGCAGCAAGCCGTGGCCGTTCTTCGGGCGCATGTACGACCCGACGTTCATCTGGCCCGCCCGCGCGGCGATCGGCGCGCTCACGCTCCGGACCGTCGTCACCGTGAAGGGCCTCGGCACCGTCAACCTCGACTGGCGTGTCACGGTCCACCGCTGAGCGCGCAGGGAGCCGCGTCCGGTGAGCGGCGCCCGTGTCGTGGTCGAGGAGGTCTCACGCGTCCATCCCGGCCCGATCGTCGCCGTGGCGGACGTCTCGCTGACGCTCGAGCCGGAGGAGTTCGTCGCGCTGACCGGACCCTCGGGCTCCGGCAAGACGTCGTTGCTCGCGCTGATCGGGGGGCTCGACGCGCCGACGTCGGGACGCATCGAGGTCGACGGCCTCGAGCTCGGCCCGCGCACGGAGCTCTCGCGCTACCACCGCGAGACGGTCGGCTTCGTGTTCCAGCACCACCATCTGCTGGCCCACCTGACGGCGGTCACGAACGTCGAGCTCGCGCTGCTCGGCGCGGGGGTCGCCCGCCGGGAGCGCCGGGAGCGGGCGATGGCGTTGCTCGACGAGGTCGGGCTCACGCACCGGGCGGACTCGACGTCCTCGCACCTCTCGGGCGGGGAGCGCCAGCGCGTGGCGCTCGCCCGGGCCCTCGCCAACGCACCGGCGCTGCTGCTCGCCGACGAGCCCACCGGCTCGCTCGACAGCGACGCCAGCCAGCGCGTGCTCGGGCTGATGGAGCGCGCGCGCGAGCGGCGGGGGATGACGATGCTCGTCGTCACCTACGACCCGTACGTCGCCGGCCGCGCCGATCGCACGCTGCACCTGCGCGACGGGCGCCTCGTGGCGGAGGACCGGCCGGTCCTACGTGCTCGCGAGTAGCTCGGCGCTGTCGAGCCCGGTCCCGCGCCACGCGGGGTAGAGACCGCCGATCACGCCGATCGCCAAGCCGATCAGGAGGCCCTTTCCGAGCGTCCCGGGCGTCACCTGTGGGGTGACGACCGCGCTGACCCCGAGGGCGTCGTTGAGCCCGCGGGCGCCGATCACGCCGAGGAGGAGGCCGAGCGCGGCGCCGACCATGCTCACCGCGATCCCCTCGGTGAGGACGAGCGTGACGAGCCGCAGGCGCCGCCAGCCGATCGCTCCGAGCAGCGCGATCTCGCGCCGGCGCTCGAGGACCGCCATCGCCATCGTGTTGAGGACGCCGAGGCCGCCGACGATCAGAGCCAGCGCCGCGATGATCGTCACCGTGTTGTGGACGAGCTGGCCGTTCGCCCCCGCGCGCGCGGCCTCCTGGGCGTCGGAGATCACCGTCAGGTCGGGGTTGGCCTTCCTGATCGACGCGACCGCCTGGGCATGGTGGGCGTCCCTGCTGAGGTTGACGACGATCGTCGTCGCCTCGTCGACCCGGTTGTCGAGCTTCTGCGCCGTCCTCAGGTCGAGCACGGCGCCGATGTCCTCGAAGAAGATGCCCGTGTGGTAGAGCCCGGCGATCGTGTAGCGGTGGCGCTTCACGGTCAGCGTGCCGCCCGGCTTCAGATGCATCTCGGCGGCGAGCTTGTCCCCGACCATGATCCGGCCCGCGCCGAGCTGGCGGGTCCCGTCGACGGCGACCAGCCGCTGGGCGAAGAACCCCTGGGGATCGGCGCCGAACACGATCGCCTCGGGGTGGGGCTTGACGCCTTCGACGAGGAGGACCAGCGGGGTGGCGTCGGCCACGTCGGGGCGCTTCTTCAGGCGATCCACCAGGGACACCGGCAGGATCGAGGCGGTCGGGTCGGACACGTGCGACTGGAAGATGCCGGCATCGGCGTCGCCCAGGTGCACGAGCCCGCCGGCCGTCTTGTTGAGGCCGGAGCCGACCGAGAGCAGCGCGACCACGGTCGCCACCCCCAACGCGATCCCCACCGCGGTCGCGAGGGCCCGTGCCTTGCGCCGCGCGAGGTTGGTCATCACCAGCCCGAGCACGCGGGACGGGAGGCTAGCGGGTGGAGGGGCCTAGCCGCGCGAGAACGGGCGGTGGTGCGCGGCGCCGAGGGAGTCGAGCGCGCTCGTCAGGGCCGTGAGCGTCTCGGGGTCGGGCTCGGGAGCGGGGGTCAGCCGCGGGGGCGGCTCCTCCTCGGCCACGGTCTCCTCGGCGACGGGCTCCGCGACGGCGGGCTCCGGCTCGGCGGCCACGGCCCGCCAGCGTTCCATCAGCCGCGCGAACAGGCCGCGGCGCGGCGGTTCGGGCTCTCCCACGGGCTCGGGCTCGGGCTCGGGCGCCTCCGCCACCGGCTCGGGCTCCGGCTCGGCGAGCGGCTCGGGTTGCGGCTCCGGCCCCTCACCGCCGTTCCGCGCGGTCAGCGTCACCCGCGTCCCCCACCCCGAGGGGGTGAGCTCGACCGTGCCGCTCGCGCGCTCGCCCTCCCAGGCGACGGTCGACTCTCCCTCGAGCCGGGTGATCCGGATCTCGCCGAACTCGCCGAGGTGGCGTGCCAGGGAGCCCGCGTCGCTGACCTCCGCCCAGAGCTCGGGCGGCGACTTCACGAGAGTGCGGCTGGCGGTCTGCTCGGTCATGTCTCGCCGTTTCTGCCGCCGCGTGCGAACTCCTGCCGGCGCATGACGCCGTTCAACCTAAGATCAACGGGCCGCGGCGCCCCGAGCAGAGCACGAGAAGGAGTCAAGAATGCCGGCCTACCTGATCGCGGACGTAGAGGTCCACGACCCCGACGCCTACGCCCGCTACCGGGAGCTCTCGAGCGAGTCGGTGGCACGCCACGGCGGCCGCTGGATCGTGCGCGGCGGCGCGCACGAAGTCGTCGAGGGCGACTGGGAGCCGGGTCGTCTCGTCGTCATCGAGTTCGACGACATGAACGCCGCCCGCGCGTGGTGGAGCTCCGAGGACTACCGCGCGGCCGCGGAGATCCGGCGCGGCGCGTCGGTGGGGCGCTTCGTCCTCGTCGAGGGCCCTACGAGTGCGCCCCGAGCTTCGTGACCATGAGGAACACGATCACGACGACGAGCACGCTGGCGATCGTGCCGGCGATCTGCATCCGCCGCGCAAGCGCCTGATACTCGGCGCCGAGCTCGCCGCTGCCGTCGGGCGCGATCGCGCGTTCCGCGATCGCGGCGCCCTTGGCCTCGGCGGGGATCAGCACCGCGCCGAGCAGGCCCATGATCACGACGAGGAACAGCAGGCCGAGCGAGACGAACGTCGACTTGAAGCCGTAGGGCCCGTCGGCCGCCAGGTAGATGCCGCAGAGCAGCACGAGCGTCGCCGCCGGGGTGAGGACCTTCCGCTCGATCTCCACCTGGGTGCGGTGCCACCACGCCAGGTGGCTCACGTTCCCGCCGCGGGAGAACGACGCGAAGATCATCGGGTAGGCGAACGTGATCCCGAAGGCGACGATCGCCGACAGGATGTGCAGGAAGAGCACGACGTTGTAGAAGCTGACGGTGTCGGGCTCGCTGAAGCTGGTGGCTAGGACCGCGTGCATGCGGCCGCACCCTAGCTAAGAGCTAGAGATCCGGCTGGTAGTCGCCGAACACGTCGCGCATCGCGGCGCAGACCTCGCCCATCGAGGCGCGGTCCTTGAGCGCCTGGCGGATCCGGGGCAGGAGGTTCTCCGTGCCGCGCGCGGCCTCCCGGAGCTCGTCGAGGCGCGTCGTGACGAGGTCCTGGTCGCGGTCGGCCTTGAACTTCTTCAGCCGCTCGACCTGCGCGTCCTCGCTCGCCTGGTCAACCTTGAGGGTGTCCGGCACCTCCACGTCCTCGGTCACGTACTTGTTGACGCCGACGACGATGTCCTGGGCCTGGCGATAGCGCTCGTGGTAGCCGAACGCGGACTCCTCGATCTCCTTCTTGATGAAGTTGATCGCGTTGACCGAGCCGCCCATCTCGTCGATCTTCGCGATCAGCGTGCGCGAGCGGCTCTCGATCTCGGCGGTCAGCGACTCGACGTAGTAGGAGCCGGCGAACGGGTCGACCGTGTCCGCGGCCCCCGACTCGTGGCCGATGATCTGCTGCGTGCGCAGGGCGATCCGGGCGGCGCGCTCGGTCGGCAGCGCCAGTGCCTCGTCGAACCCGTTCGTGTGCAGCGACTGCGTGCCGCCGCACACCGCGGCGAAGCCCTGCAGCGCGACGCGGACGATGTTGTTCTCCGGCTGCTGGGCGGTGAGCGTGACGCCGCCGGTCTGCGTGTGGAAGCGCAGGCGCAGCGAGCGCGGGTCCCGCGCGCCGAAGCGCTCGCGCATGAACTCGGCCCACATCGTCCGGGCGGCGCGGAACTTCGCCACCTCCTGGAAGACGTTGTTGTGGCCGTTGAAGAAGAACGCGAGGCGCGGGGCGAAGTCGTCGACCTCGAGGCCGGCGTCGATCGCCGCCTGCACGTAGGCGAGGCCGTTGGCGAGCGTGAACGCGACCTCCTGGACCGCCGAGCACCCCTTCTCGCGGAAGTGGTAGCCCGAGATCGAGATCGTGTTCCAGCGGGGGATGTTCTCCTGGCAATAGGCGAACAGGTCCGTCGTCAGGCGCATCGAGCCCTCGGGCGGGTAGATGAAGTTCCCGCGCGCGATGTACTCCTTGAGGATGTCGTTCTGCGTCGTCCCGCGGAGCTTCTCGCTCGGCACGCCCTGCTCCTCGGCCACGAGGTCGTAGAGCAGGAGCAGCACGCTCGCCGGGGCGTTGATCGTCATCGACGTCGAGACCTGGTCGAGGGGGATCCCGTCGAACGCGGTGCGCATGTCGACGATCGAGTCGATCGCGACGCCGGTGCGCCCGACCTCGCCGAGGCAGCGCGGGTCGTCGGAGTCGAGGCCGAGCTGCGTCGGCAGGTCGAAGGCCATCGAGAGGCCCGTCGAGCCGTGGTCGAGCAGGTACTTGTAGCGCTCGTTCGACTCCTTCGCCGACGCATACCCGGCGTACTGGCGCATCGTCCACAGCTGCTTGCGATACATGTCGCGGTGGACGCCACGGGAGTAGGGGAACTCGCCCGGCTCGCCGAGCTCCAGGGGGTCGGGGAGGTCGTCCTCGTCGTAGAGCGGCTTGATCTCGATGCCGGAGTCCGTGAAGCGGCGCGGATCGTCGGGGCCGACGATCGGGGCGATCGAGACGAGCTCCTCTTCTTCGGTGGCCATAGGAAGGAGGTTACCCTTGGCCGATGAGGGTCCGCGTCCGCCTGTTCGCCGTCCTGCGTGAGCGCGCCGGCACGCGGGAGCTCGAGCTCGACCTGCCCGACGGCGCGCGGGTCCGCGATGCGCTCGACGCCGTGGGCGAGCTCGCCGCCGGGCTGCCGCTCGTGATGGCGATCAACCGCGAGTACGCGGACGAGAACGCGGTCCTGCAGGCGGACGACGAGCTGGCGTTGATCCCGCCGGTCTCGGGCGGCGCGGACCCGGCGCACGTCCTCGTGTCCGAGCAGCCGCTGTCGCTCGACGCCCTCGTGGCGCGGGTGCGCGATCCGCGCGCCGGCGCCGTCGTGACGTTCTCGGGGGTGACGCGCGATGTCTCGGAGCTCGACTACGAGGCGTACGTCGAGATGGCCACCGACCGCATGGCGGAGATCGTGGCCGACGCGATCGTCGGCCACGGCCTGTGCGCGGCGGCCGCCGAGCATCGGGTCGGCGCCGTGCCGCTGTCCGAGCCTTCGGTGATCGTCGCCGCCTCGGCGCGGCACCGCGGCGAGGCGTTCGCCGGCGCCCGCGAGATCATCGACCGCATCAAGGCCGAGGCCCCGATCTGGAAGCGCGAGGAGGGCGAGTGGGCGGAGGGGACGCCGCCGCCGCGCTGAGGTCGCTGCCGTCGGTCGAGACGCTGGCGGCGGCGCTCGACGCGCCGCACGTGCTCGCGGTCGCCGC
>JAOPZQ010000111.1 GCA_025964075.1 Solirubrobacterales bacterium
GCGCCGCCAGCCGCACGAGGAACGCTGCGCCGACCGCCGCGATCAGGCAGAGGAGCGGGAAGATCGGCAGCATGTAGCGGGCGAAGTAGCGTCCCTGCGCGCCGTTGAAGAGGAAGAACACGATCGGCGCGGGGATCAGCACCGCGGCGAGCGGCCACAAGGCGCGCCGGACGAGCAGCACCGCGCCGCCGACGAAGCAGAGGATCAGCGGCACCCAGCCGAAGCCCCAGGTCAGCGACCACGCGTAGTAGCGGAAGCCCGAGCGCTGGGTCTCGCCGAGCAGGAGGCTGCCGTTCTCGTAGACGGAGAGGTGGTTCAGCTCGTGGCGGAAGTAGCTCCAGTCGAGGAACGCGTAGGGGTCGAGGATCGCGAACCCGGCGAGGATGCCCAGCACCGCGAGCCCGAGCCCGGTCAGCGCGGGCCGGCGCTCTCCCGCGAACGCTCGCACCACGGCCGCCGCGATCAGCGGCAGCAGCATGATCCCCGCGTTGTACTTGACCGCTGCGGCGAGGCCGACGCCCAAGCCGGCCACGAGGTACCAGCGACGGCCGCCGTCCTCGTAGATGCCGGCGGCGCCGAGCAGCGCCAGCGCGATGAACGCGAGGGCGGGGGAGTCGTTCAGGGCGAGGTGGCCGTAGTGGACGGCGAGGAAGGCGACCGCGAGCAGGCCGGCGGCGAGCAGCGCCGTGCCGCGGGCGACGACCTTGCGCCCGGCCGCGTAGACGAGCCAGACCGCGACCGTGCCGAGCAGCGCCGAGACGACACGGCCGACGAGGTAGACGTCACCCGGGTTCGTAAGGTACGCGTGCGTGACCGCGTGGCGGCCGTGGTAGACGATCCCCAGCGCCGCTCCCACCAGGTAGATGAAGCCGTCGGGGTTGAGCTGGTAGTGCGGATCGAGGGTCCCCTTGGTGAACAGCCCGACCGCGCGGGGGACGAAGTGGCTGCGCTCGTCGATGTTGTAGGCGAGCGGCAGCCCGTAGCGGATCCCCCACAGGCGGAGCAGCAGCGCGACGAGGAGGACGCCCGCGAGCCCGAGCGTCCAGGGCTCGCGCCAGCGCGGCCGCGCCGCGCGGCCGGGTCCCTCGGTGGCGTCGGAAGCGGGAGGCGCGGGGAGCGTCTCGGTGGCCGGCTCCATCGCGGGGAAAGTAGCGACCTCGCCGTTAGGAGTCAGTTGGCGCCGCTGCCGCCACGCCGCGCCGGTCGAAAACCGCGCCGCGCTACCGGTACCCTCTCCGCCGATGCTCGGAGCCGGCCTGCTGCTGCTCGGGGCCGTCTTCCTCCTCGCGGGCGCGGCGAAGCTGCGTGAACGTGAGGCGTTTGCGCGGACCCTGACGACCCTGGTGCCCGCGCGCTCCGCGCCCGCGCTCGGCATCGGCGTGCCGCTCGCGGAGCTGGTGCTCGGCGGGCTGCTCGTGTCGGGGCTCGCGCCTCGGACCGGCGCGGCGCTGGCGCTCGCCGCCCTGCTCGCGTTCTCCCTCGCGCTGCTCCTCCTCCACCGGCGCGCGCCCCGCTCCTCGTGCGGCTGCTTCGGCGACGCGCGGACGACGCTCGTCACCGGCCTGGCGCGGAACGGCGTGTTGTCGGGGCTGGCGCTGGCGTTGCTGCTCTTTCCCGTTCGTCCGTGGGTTTGGTCGCCCGGCCGCTTTGGGGTGGCGGTGTTTGCTTCGATCGCCGTCTTCGCGGCCGGGGTTTGGCTCCGAACGACGGCCTCGGAGGAGGAGGGGCTGCTCGGCGGGGGCGGCGGGTTGCTCGCGGGACCGCAGACGCGGCGCGGCTTCTTCGGGCGGATGGCGTTTGCGGGCGCGGCGGTCGGGGTCGCGGCGGCGGCGCGGGACCCGGAGCGGGCGCTCGGGGCCGGGGCTCCTTCGGGGTGCATGTACGGGCGGGTCGGCGTCAACGTCTGCTACTCGCCGTTCATGGTCCTGCGCTCGGAGCCGGCGAGCCGGCTGCCGCCCGGCCATCGCGGCGTCGCGGTGCGCAAGGGCCCCAGCCCGGACGCGCCGATCGTCTACAAGGGCGGCCGGCCGGTCGTCATCCCCGTCGGCGAGTGGTTCGGCCGGCAGAGCGCTCGCGACGGCGGGGCGTCGCGCGGGTGCCCGCCGCCGCCGCCGCGGCCGGAGGTGACCGGCTTCGTCGTCGGCTATCCCGACATCCTCGGCACGGCGCCCGACAAGACGGGCTGGATCGCGCTGAGCTACGGCGGCGAGACGTTCGCGCGCGAGGACCCGAACTGCCCCCACATCCTCTGCGGCCCGGCGTCGCTGGACTTCGACTGCCGCGGCGGCACCGACAACTCCTCGCCCTACCGGTCCTCGTGCGGCCACCGTGCGCACGGCACCAAGAAGCGCAAGGGGTACGTGTGCGGCGGCACCCCCGAGGACCCGGGGACCTGCTTCCCGCCGCGGGAGAGCGTCGTCCAGGTGTACCGCCAGAAGCAGACGCGCGGCCTCGTCGACGACCTCTCGAAGGAGTACTACAACCTCAAGTACACGGAGGACGGGACGACCACCCACTGGCTCGTCCCCGGCGACCGCGTGCGCGAGTACTGCGTCAAGTGCGTCCGGGAGAACCCTGATCCCACGTGCCCGCCGAACACGTACGACCGCCATAAGCGAGGGTGCTGCCAGAGCTACTCGTGCGTGGAGGTCCTGCAGGCGAAGTGGGTGCCGCGCGGCACTCGCGGCTGGGTGGGCTCGGCCGTGCTGGCGGACAAGGGCGTGCCGCCGCCGCTCCGGGCGTCCCTGGACCGCGTCGTCAAGGACGTGCTGTTCCTCGGGGGCTCGTAGCGCCGGTTGCGCCCGGCGCCGTGCTGGCCGCGCCGCGCCGCCGCGGCGGTCGCGGCCGCGGCACCGCCGTCGAACGACGCTTCGAGGGAGGGGGTTTCGGTGGCGCTGAGTTGGCGCGGCTCTGTGGCGGTTTTGTTGCGGTTCGGGTGTCACGGGTGACGTGATTCGCGGGAGGGTTGGGGGGTGCCTGTGTTTGACCGCGAATATCGCGGGTTTTCTCAATCACCCCCGGTTCCGGATGTCGCGATCGCGGCGCTTGCCGCGCGGCAGCATTCCGTCGTCGCGACGTGGCAGCTGCTCGGGCTGGGGCTCAGTCAGGACGCGATCGAGCGTCGCGTCGCCCGCGGCCGCCTCCATCGCCTCTACCGCGGTGTCTACGCCGTCGGTCATCCCGCGGTGAGCGTGAGGGGTTGGTCGATGGCCGCGGTCCTCGCGTGCGGCCCGGGCGCGGTCGCGAGTCACCGGACTGCCGGCGTGCTGCACGGCTTCCTCCCTTCGTGGCCAGATGAGCCCGAGGTCACGGTCGCGCAACCGCGGCGTTCCCGACCCGGCATCCGCGTCCACACATCCCGGCGCCTGGCCGGGGCGCAGACCACCCGCCGCGGGAGCATCCCCGTCACCACCCCGGCACGGACGCTCGTCGACCTCGCCGAGATCCTGCCCCCACGACAACTGGAGCGGGCCCTGGCGGAGGCGGAGGTACTCCGCGTCGTCCATCGCTCGACCCTCGCAGTTGAGCTCGAGCGCACGCCGGGTCGCCGCGGCGCCAAAGCCCTCATGGAGCTCCTGGCGGTCGAACCCGCCCGCACTAAGTCCGGGCTCGAGGAGGCGTTCCTCGCCCTGATCCGTGGCAGCGACCTGCCGCAGCCGGAGACGAACCAGCGGATCGCCGGGTTCGAGGTCGACTTCATCTGGCGGCAGCAGCGGCTCGTCGTCGAGCTCGACGGCTACCAGTTCCACGGCACCCGCGCGAAGTTCGAGTCCGACCGCCGTCGCGACGCCGCGCTGCAGATCGCCGGCCATCGCGTCATCCGCATCACGTGGCAACGCATGCAAGAGCGCGCAGCGCTGCTGAAGGATCTGCGCGCGTTGCTCGTATAGTCGAACCATGACCGCGCGCGCCGACGTCGCCACCGAAGCCGAGATCAAGGACTCCATCCTCGACGCCGTCGGCGAGACGCCGCTCGTGCGCCTGTCGCGGCTCGCCGGCGGCCTCGCGCCGGAGGTCGTCGCGAAGCTCGAGTCGGCGAATCCCGGTGGGTCGATCAAGGACCGGGTGGCGTTGGCGCTCATCGACGCGGCCGAGCGCGACGGGAAGCTCCGCGCGGGCGGCACGATCGTCGAGCCGACGAGCGGCAACACCGGCACCGGCCTGGCGATCGCCGCGCGTCTCAAGGGCTACCGCGTGATCGCGGTGATGCCGGACAAGATGAGCCGGGAGAAGATCGACCTCCTGCGGGCCTACGGCGCCGAGGTCGTGATCGCGCCGACCGACGTGCCGCCGGACTCGCCCGAGTCCTACTACCGGGTCGCCGACCGGCTCACGCAGGAGATCCCCGGCGCGTTCCAGCCGAACCAGTACGCGAACCCCGCGAACCCCGAGCTCCACTACCGGGTCACCGGCCCCGAGCTCTGGCGCCAGTCCGGACAGCGCATCACCCACTTCGTCGCCGGCGTCGGCACCGGCGGGACGATCACCGGGATCGGCCGCTACCTCAAGGAGCAGAACCCGGCGATTCGCGTGGTCGGGGCCGATCCGGTCGGCTCCGTCTACTCGGGCGGGGAGGCGCGGCCCTACCTCGTCGAGGGCGTGGGTGAGGACTTCTGGCCCACGACCTACGACCCGTCGGTCGTCGACGAGTACGTGACGGTGTCCGATCGCGACTCGTTCCTCACCGCCCGCCGGCTGGCCACGGCGGAGGC
>JAOPZQ010000087.1 GCA_025964075.1 Solirubrobacterales bacterium
GAGGCGGCCGCCCCGGCGGCCGCGGTTGAAGACGAGGCCGAGGATGGGGGAGTCCGCCGCGCGCAGCGCCGCGACCGCGCGGCGGACGTCGCGGCGCTTGGAGCGGCGGGCGTCGACGACGACCACCACGCCCCGCGAGTACCGGCTGAGCACGACCGCGTCGACGACGAGAGCGAGGGGCGCCGAGTCGATGAGGACGAAGTCGTAGTCGCGCTCGAGGTCCTCGACGACGTCGGCCATGTACCGCGACGACAGGCGCTCGGTCGAGTCGTGGACCGGCGTGCCGCCGACCACGGCCTTGAGCTCACCCGCGCCGGCGTTGGTGGCCGGCGGGAGCGCGACGTCCTGGGCCGCCATCCCGACCAGGTGGACCGTGCGATCCGTCAGGAGCTCCGCCAGCCCGGGTCGCGAGCGCAGTCCGAACTGCTCGTGGACCGTGGGCCGCCGCAGATCGCCGTCGACGACGACGACGCGCCATCCCTCGCTGGCCAGGGACCGGCCGAGGTTCACGGTGGTGTGGGTCTTGCCGACCCCTCGCTCGTCGGCGGCCACGAGCACGGTCGCGCCGCCGCCGCCGTTCCGCCGGCCTCCCGCCGGCTCGCCGAGGCCGAAGAGGACGGCTGTGCGCAGGCGGCGGAAGGCCTCGATCGACGCCTGATCGGCGGGCGCGGCGCGCGGGATCTCGCCGAGGATCGGCAGGCCGACGTCCGCCGCCGCCTCCTCTGCCGAGCGGTAGCGATCGGAGATCCAGGTGTAGGCGACGACGACGGCGATCCCGAGGATCAGCGCCGCGATCAGCGCCAGCACGGCGTTGCGGGTCGGCTTCGGCGACGTGGGGCTGCCGGGCGCCGTCGCGGGCTGCAGGACCCTGGCGATATCGACGCTCGCCGCCTTCGCCGCCGTCACCTGCTGGATGTCGGCGTTGAGCTGGGCGGTGATGATCGAGCGCTGCGGATCGGTCGCCGCCAGCGCGCCGCGCTGCTGGGTGAGCGCTTTGATCTCGCTCTGCAGCGGGGCCACCCGCGCCTGGGTGTTGCCCGCCTGCAGGTTCGCGACGTAGCGCGAGAAGGCGGCCGCGTAGGCATTGGCGAAGCGGGCGGCGTCGGCGGCGTCGCCGCGGTCGCCGAACACCTGGAGGATGAGGACGTTCTGCTGGGTCTGGACGTCCGTGTCGCTGGCGACGGTCGATTCCGGAACGTGGAGCTGCTTCGCCGCCAGCGCGTAGACGAGCGTCGTCTTCGCCGTCTCCAGGTACGCGTTGGCGATGCTCTGGCTCTGGTCGTTCGTGAGGAGGTTCCCCTGCGTCTGCGCCCCGGGGACGATCTGCACGAGCGCCTGGGCCTCGTACCGGGGACTCGCGCTCTTGGAGACCAGGTACGTCGCCGCGGCGGCGGCGACGACGAACACGAGCAACGACCAGCGGTAGGCCCATACCGCCCGCCACTGTTGCGCTCCGTGGTCCATCGACCGAGTCTAATCAAGGGAGCGCAGGCCAGCGGCGATCTGCGCCCACATCGCGTCCTGGTTGAAGCGCGCCTCGACCGCGGCGCGGCCCGCCCGCCCGAGACGCCGGCGCCGCTCGCCGTCCCCGAGCAGCTCGTCGATCGCCCGCGCCAGCGCGCCCGGATCGGAGGGTGGGACGAGAACCCCATGGACGTCCGGGACGACGTAGTCGCGCATCGCGGGCGAATCGGTGACCACGACCGGCTTGCCCATCGCCATCGCCTCGAGCACGACGGTCTGCCCGCTCGGATAGCGCGGCGCCGTCGTCGTCACCGCGACGACCCGGGCGCGGGCGAGGATCTCTCGGTAACGGACGTGGTCGACGGGCGCCGTCGTCAGCTCCACGTTCGCCGGCAGCGTGCCCTCGTCGACCGATCCCGGAGGCGCGAAGAGCCGCAGACGGCCGCCGGACCGGCCCATCGCCTCCACGAGGACCCGGGGGTCGCGTCCGCGGTCCCGGCCGATCGCGAGGACGTAGTCCTCCTCCGGACCCTCCTCCGGCCGGAAGAACCCCGCGTCGATGCCGAAGGGCACGACGTGGATCCGCGCGGGATCGACGCCGAAGACCTCCTCGAACACGGCGCGCTGGTTCTCGGAGAAGCAGAAGAGGCGCTCGACGGCGGCCAGCGCGCGGCGGTAGGCGGCCAGCGTGCGGCGATCGAAGTCCTGACAGTCCTCGGCGAGCCAGCACGCGATCAGCGCGACCGCGCGCGGAGCGAGTCCGGGCAGCGAATGGGCGCGTGCGAAGGCCGCGAACATGCCGTGGTCCTCGAAGATGCCGAGGACGACGTCGGCGCCGCGGACCTCGCGGCGGGAGGCGAGCGTCTCGCGCAGGCCCGAGAGCTCGGGCCGCAGCCTCGCGAGCTTGCGCAGCGGCCGCAGGACGACCGGCCAGGCCCAGGGGCGACGCCAGGCGCGGTCGGAGTAGGCGATCGTGAACCCATGGGAGGCCAGGGAGTCGATCCCGTAGGGACCGAGGCCCCCGGCGGCGCGCCCCGCCGCGTGCTCGGCGCGCCACGCCCCGTAGTCGTGGTACTTGACGACGGCCAGCCGAGGCAAGAGGGCCCGACCCTAGCCGATCCCTGAAGGTTGCGGGGCGCGTGCCCGTGCAGTCTTCGTGCACGACCGCGGGCAGCGCCGGGCCGATTCGACGCTGGCCGGGATGCCGGGGGCCGGACATACGTCCAGAGGACGTCCAGTGCGCTGGACGGGACCGCCTCGGGGCCCGATCAGCGCCGTGGGCCAACCAGAGCGGTCACCGACCGCAGCGCCCAGCGTCACCCCCTCTTCTTCGATGCCCACTTCCCGTCGCCATCGACGCGCTTCCGCATGCCTGCTCGCCGGCCTGGCGCTGCTCGCCGGCGGCGTGGTGCCCGCCGCGCAGGCCGCCCGGGCGCACACGCACGCTCGCGCCGCGAAGCCGACGCGCGCCCTGCGCGTCAACGTCCGGCTCTCCTCGGCGAGGTGGGTGGATCCGAAGGCGCACCCGGGCAAGAAGCTCCCCCCGCCGCCGCCGGTCCCGCCCCCCCCGCCGCCGACCACCACTCCCCCTCCGCCCCCGGCCCCGGGCCTCCACGTCGGCGTCACGGTCGATTCGCAGGGATGGGGCGGGGGCACGGGCGAGCGCCAGGACCAGGCTCTCGCCGCGGGCGCGAAGTGGAGCCGCGAGCACTTCGCGTGGGACGTCGTCGAGCCCCAGCGCGGCGTGTGGGACTGGTCGCGCTACGACCGCCTGATGGGGGAGGCCGCCAAGCGCGGGCTGTCGATCCTCGCGAACCCGATGTCGACGCCGAGCTGGGCGGGAGCCGCGTGGAACCAGATCCCCGCCGACCCGACCGCCTACGCCGACTTCATCGCCCACATCGTCGCGCGCTACGGGCCCGGCGGGACGTTCTGGCAGACCAACCCCGGCCTTCCGCCGCGGCCGCTTCTCTACGTCGAGTTCTGGAACGAGCCCTACTGCACGTGCTTCTCCTACGGCGGCGTGAACCCGGCTCGGTACGCGGCGCTCGTCAAGGCCTCGACGCTCGCCGGACGCGCCGCGAATCCCGGCGTGCAGTACCTGATCGAGGCGGACACGAGCGCGGGCGAGTGGCCGGGCGGCTTCCTCGCCGGCATGTACAACGCGATGCCGGACCTCAACCGCTATTTCGACGCCGTTGCGATCCACCCCTACAGCGACGACCGCTCGCCGGCGCTCACGACCGACTCCTACGGGTTCCAGCACCTGACGTCGACGCGCGACCTGCTCGTCGCGCACGGGGCCGGGGACAAGCCGCTCTGGATCACCGAGCTCGGCTGGCCCACGTGCCCCACCGGCGCGGCCAACGAGTGCGTCACCGAGGCGCAGCAGGCCAGCTACCTGAGGACCGCGTTCGACCTCGTGAAGACGACCTACTCGTCCTTCATCCGGGCGATCTTCATCTACCACTACAACGACTTCGCGCCGGCGAACCCCAGTAGCCGCGAGCAGTGGTTCGGCCTGACGCGCGTCGACGGGTCGCACAAGCCCGCCTACGACGTGTTCAGCGCCGAGGCCGCCGGCACGAGCTGAGTCATCTACGCTGCCCGGACGTGGCGCGTCGTCCGGCTGTCCTCGCAGGAACGCTCATGATCGCTGCGGCCGTACTCGCGGCTGCCGGCTGCCGGGCCAGCGCCACGAGCCGCGTCGCGTTCCCCGGCTCGGTCAGCTGCACCCGCGCGCGCGTGCCGCGGGACTTCGTCCGGCCAGCCCACGGCGTGCCCCGCCTGCCCTCCGGCGTGGCGCTCGGCCTTCGCGTCAACTTGGCCAACAACGCGGGCAGCCAGCGGTGCGCGGTCGCGGAGCTCGCCCGCGTGCTCGGCGCGACGGTCGTCCGCGAGGACCTCAGCTGGAGCAGTGTCGAGCCGCAGCCCGGGCTCTGGCGCTGGGGCCGCTACGACGCGGTCTTCCGCACCGCCGCGCAGCACGGCCTCGCCGTGCTCCCGCTGCTCGACGACGTCCCGAGCTGGGCGACCGACGGGGGCAGCAACGAGAGCCTGCCGCGCGATCCCTCCTCGTTCGCGGCGTTCGCGGGGCGCGCCGCCGCGCGCTACGGGCCCGGCGGCCAGTTCTGGGCGGCCCATCCCGGGCTCGCGCGGTACGCGCCGGCGACGATGGAGGTCCTGAACGAGCCCTACGGCCACAGCGACGACCCCGCCGCGTACGCACGCCTCGTGCGCAAGGCGGGCGCGGCCGTCCGCGCCTCGAACTCGCGCGTCGGCCTCCTCGCCGCCGTCGCTCCCGGCGCGTGGCTCGACGGGCTCTACGCCGCCGATCCGCAGATCTTCTCCGTCTCGGCGACCGCCGGCGCCGCGGTGCATCCGTACGCGACCAAGCCGCCCTCCGCTGCCCCGGCAGCCGACACCGAGCGACGGGTCGAGACCGTGCACGCGGTCATGAGCGCCCACGGCGACGGCGGACGCGGCGTGTGGATCACCGAGATCGGCTGGTCGACCTGTCCGGGCGCATCCGAGTGCGTCAGCGAGAGCACACAGGCGTCCGACCTCGCCGGGACGTTCCGCCTGGCGGCGACGACATGGCGGCCCTGGCTGCGCGGCCTCGTGTTCTACCAGGGCCGCGAGTACGCCCCGCGGAGCCCGAGCGACAAGGAGGCCTACTTCGGTCTCACTCGTCCGAACGGCACCGCCAAGCCGGCGCTCGGCGTGTTCGCGGCGGCCGCCGGCCGATGATCACCGTCACCGTCGTCTCCGAGCTCGCGGACGCCCGGGCTCTGGCGTCCCCCTGGGACGACCTCGCGTGCGCGCTGGGCCGCCCGATGTGCGCCCCGGGATGGCTGCTCCTCTGGTGGGAGGACTCGGCGCCGAGCCACGGGGAGCTGGCGGTGGCCGCCGTGCACGACGGCCCCGTGCTCGTCGGCCTGGCGCCGTGGTTCCTCGACCGCGGCCACCGGGGCCGGAAGGACCTGCGGCTGCTCGGCGCCGCGCGCTCGGACCGACTCGACGTGCTCGCGGCGCCCGGGTACGAGGATGCGGTGGCGCGCGCGCTCGCCGCCGTCGTCCGGGATCGGCTGCGCCCGGACGTCCTCGCGTTCGAAGGGATCCCGGCGGGCTCGGACTCGCCGCGGCGGCTCCTGGAGGCGCTCGGCGGCCGGCGGGCCGGGCGCGCGTTCGTGACCGCGGTGCACGGCGCGCCCACGGTGACGCTGCCGGCCGGGGAGCCCGGAGAGTGGTTCGCGGGCCGCTCGAAGAACTTCCGCAGCGAGATGGGCCGGATGCGCCGGCGGCTGGCCAAGCGCAGCGGCGAAGTGCGACTGGTCCGGGAGCCCGAGGAGACGCGGCGGGCGCTGGCGGCGCTCGAGGTGCTGCACCGGGGCCGCTGGGACTGGCGCGGGGGCACGGGCTTCCTCACGGGAGCGATGAGCACGATGCTCCCGAAGCTCGCCACTGCGCTCGGACCCGACCGGTTTCGCCTCTGGACGATCGACGTCGAGGGCGAGATCGTGTCCGTTCAGGTGTTCATGGCCGCCGGGAGCGAGGTCAAGTACTGGAACGGCGGCTGGGACGAGGCCCACGCCGACGTCAAGCCGACGATGCTCACGATCCTCGCGGCGCTCGAGGACGCGATCGCCCGCGGGCAGCGGCGGCTCGACCTCGGCGTCGGCGTCTACCCCTACAAGCTCCGATTCGCCGACGGCGACGACCCCGCCACGTGGCGCGGGGTCATCCTGCGCAACCGCCGCTATCTGCGCTCCTCGCTCGAGACGACCCCCGGGGAGCTTCGCCTGCGCGTCCGGCGGCGCGTCGACGCGCTGCCCGAGGCCCCGCGGGAGCGCATCCTCGCCGCCGTGCGCAGCGTACGGCGCTGATCAGGCGGCGGCGCGGAAGATCTCGATCCGCTGCAGGTGGATGTCCGGCCGCGGCCACCGGCTCACGCGTACGCGCTCGAAGCGGCCGGTCGCGAGGATCTCCGGCGCCCACCGCGGGTTGGCGTAGATCAGCGTCAGGCGCCGGGGGCGCCGGTCGAGCGACTCCACCAGCCGGGCGATCGTCGCGCGGAACACGTCGCCGCCGAACGGGTTGAACATGTAGACGTAGGTGACGTCGTCGGGCACCTGCCACGTCGTCGCGTCCGCGGTCACGATCTCGACCGACCCGGCGCGCACGCGACCGCGTGCGCGCTCGAGGTTGCGCCGCGCCACGTCGCCCAGGCTGTCGTCGAGCTCCAGCCCGATGACCCGCGCGAACGGGTAGCGAGCGGCCTGCAGCAGCACCCGTCCCTTCCCCGACCCGTAGTCGAGCAGCACGTCCTCGGGGCCGACCCGGCAGCCGCGCAGCCCGCGGCGCAGGAACAGGAACCCCGACGCGGCCCGGCCCGGCGGCTCGGCGTTCGTGTCCTCGAGCCCCGGCTCGAAGACGAGCCGCTCCAGCCGGCGCTGCACGCCGCGGTAGGGACGCGCGAGGGCCCGCTTGGCGCCGGTCAGCGCGGACATCGCGGCGGGCACCCTAAGCGCCGGTCGCGTCGCCGTCACGCGAGCGCGGCCCGTGCCGCCTCGGCCACGAGGTCGAGGTCGAGGTCGGTCAGCGAGGAGGCCATCGGCAGGGCGCAATGGCGCTCCGATGCCGCCTCCGCGTTCGGCAGGCTGCCCCACGCCGACGCGGGCGCGTACTCCGTGAACGCGTGCAGCGCCGGGTACCACGTCGTCTGCACCCCGCGCTCGCGCAGCGCGTCGCGGAACGCGTCCCGCGCGGCCCGGTCGCGCAGCAGCACGAGGAAGGCGAAGTGCGAGGAGCGCTCGACGGCGGCGGCGTCCCAGGTCAGCTCGAGGCCCGGCAGGTCCGCTAAGCGCTCGCGGTACCCGCGCGCGACCGCGCGCCGGCCGGCGATCTCGTCGTGCAGACGTGGGAGGCGCGAGGCGCCGAGCGCGGCGCGGGCCTCGTCCATCCGGTAGTTGAACCCGATCTCGACGACGTCGTAGGAGGCCTCGTGGCCGCGGTGGCGATCCCACGTCCCGCTTGTCATCGCGTGGGAGCGCAGCAAGCGGACGTGCTTGGCCAGCTCTTCGTCGGCGCTCGTCACCGCGCCGCCCTCGCCGACGCAGAGCTGGTTCTTCGAGAAGAACGAGAAGCAGCCGAGGTGGCCGATCGTGCCGGCCCGGCGGCCGTCGGCGTCGATGGCGGCGCCGATCGCCTGCGCAGAGTCCTCGATCAGCACGATCCCCCGCTCGTCGCAGAGCTTCCGCACGGCGACGACGTCGGCCGGGTACCCCGCGAAGTGCACGGCGATCACGGCCTTGGTCCGCGCCGTGATCCGGCGCTCGACGTCGGCGAGGTCGAGGTTCGGCCGCTCCGGCGCCTCGACGTCGCAGAGCACCGCCTCGGCGCCGCAGAGGCGGGGCGTCGACGCGGAGGACACGAACGTGTTCGCCGGGACGATCACCTCGTCGCCGGGGCCGACGCCGGCCGCCCGGCACGCCAGGTGCAGCCCGGCGGTTCCCGACGACACGGCGACGGCGTGCGGCGTGCCGATCCATCCGGCGAGCGCGTCCTCGAAGGCCGACGTCCGCGGGCCCATCGTCATCCATCCCGAGCGCATGACGTCGAGCACCGCCTCGACGTCGCTCTCCTCGACGCGCACGTCGGCCAGGGGCACGGTCCAGCTCACGACAGCGCCTCCTCGAGCGCGAGGATCACGCGCTCCTGCTCGCCTTCCGTCAGGTGCGCGAAGAGCGGCAGGCAGATCTCCGCGCGCGCCGCCCGTTCGGTGTGCGGCAACGAGACTCCCGGGAAGCGCTCGCGGTACGCGCTGAACTCGTGGATCGCCGGGTACATGATCGAGGTCTGCACTCCGTGCGCGTCCATGAGCCGGCGCCGCACCTCGGCCTGGCGGCCCGGCTCGCGCAGCATCACCGGCAGGATGTAGCAGGAGGACTCCGCCACCTGGTCGTCGCGGAACGGCAGGACGAGGGCGTCCAGCCCCGCGAGCCGCCGCCGGTAGGCGCGGGTGAGCACCTGGCGCCGGGCGATCTCCTCGGGCAGGCGCGGCAGCCGCGAGAGCAGGAGCGCCGCCCGGGGCTCGTCGAGCCGGTAGTTGAGGCCCAGCCCGGCGACGTCGTAGGTGTCGGTGCGGCCGGTGTGCCGCTCCCAGGTGCCGCTCGACATGCAGTGCGAGCGCGCGGCGCGCGCCGACGCCGCGACGGAGTCGTCGTCGGTGGCCAGCAGCCCGCCCTCCCCGACCGGGAGCACCTTGTTGGAGAAGAACGAGAAGCACCCGGCGGTGCCCCAGGCGCCGAGGCTGCGCCCGTGGAGGCTGGCGCTCGGCGCGTGGGCCGCGTCCTCGATCAGCGCGAGGCCGTGCTCCTCGCAGAGCGAGGCCAGGGCGTCGACCGGCGCCGCGTAGCCGCCGAAGTGGACCGCCGCGACCGCCTTCGTGCGCGGCGTGATCTTCCGCGCGACGTCCTCGGGGTCGAGCGACGGGTCCTCGATCCCGAGGATGTCGGCGAACACCGGTGTCGCGCCGCAGTAGAGGACGGCGTTCGCCGTCGCGACGAACGTGTAGGACGGCACGATCACCTCGTCCCCCGGCCCCACGCCGACGGCCCGGTAGGCGAGGTGGAGCGCCGCCGTGCAGCTGGAGACCGCCACCGCGTGCGCGCGGCCCAGGGTCTCCGCGAACGCGGCCTCGAGCGCGGCCACGCGCGGGCCCTGGGTGAGCCAGCCGGAGCGCAGCGTCTCGGCCACGGCCTCGAGGTCCTCGGGCTCGAAGCGCAGGTCGAACAGGGGGATCATATCCCCCGCCGAGCTACGGGATGTTCCGGTAACGGCCATCGAACGGGTCCCCGAACCGGGCCTCCTCGAGCGCGCCGATGACCTCGCCGATGCCGTCGGGCACGGTCATCAGCGTCTCGAAGCCGAGCTCGCGCTTGATCTTGTCGAACGACACCTTGTAGTCCCGCGGATCCTCGTCGCGGTGGACGAAGGTGACGTTCCCGCGGTCGGTCTTCCGGCGGATCTCCTCGACGAGGTCGAGCTTGCGGTAGTTCTCGCCCGAGCGGCCCGCGTTGAACACGTCGCCGCCGACACGGTCGACGCCCGCGTCGAGCACCGTGCGCGCCGCCCGCGCCGCGTCGCGCACATGGATGTACGGGCGCCAGAACTGCTCCCCGAACACCTCGAGCTCGCGGTCCGCCCAGAGGTCGCGCGTGAACTCGTTCACCGTCAGGTCGAAGCGCATCCGCGGCGCGACGCCGTAGACGGTGGCGAAGCGCAGGCACGTCGTGTGCAGCTCGGGCGAGTCGGCCGCGAGGATCAGCTTCTCCATCTCGACCTTCTGCTCCGCGTACAGCGACACCGGGGCGAGCACGCCGCTCTCGTCGATCGGCACGTCGGGATCGACCATGCGGCCGTAGTTCGAGCAGGTCGAGGCGAAGACGAGGTGCTGGACGCCCGCCGCCTTCGCGTCCG
>JAOPZQ010000155.1 GCA_025964075.1 Solirubrobacterales bacterium
TGCGGTAGACGGGCCCGTAGGACTTCTCGATGTGCCCGGTGAGGACGGCCTGGCCGTGCACGAGCTGCGTGTCCGTGATCGTCCCGACCTCGATCCCCTTGATCCGCACCTGGTGACGGCCGGCGACCACGCCCGACGCGTCCGCCACCGTGAACTTCACGGTGCGCGTGCTCACGAACGACGTCTTGCCGACGTGGACCAGCAGGTAGGCCCAGAAGCCGAGCCCGATCAGCGCGCCCACGGCGATGACGGCGAGCGGGCGCAGCGAGCGCCGCAGCTCGACGGTGACACGCGCGCGGTTGATGCGGTCGGTCAGCCGGTCGCGGACGTCGATCACTTCGTGGCCCCGCTCGTCTTGGCCCCCGAGGCGCTTCCCTTCGACGGCGGCCCGAACACCGCCTGGAGCGCGGCGCTCAGCTGGTCGCACTTGATCCGCTGCGGGGCGTTCGGGTCGGTGAGGAACGTCGCGCAGGGCAGGCTGCTGATCGCCCGCTCGCCGACGCTCGCGAAGAAGCGCGCGAAGTAGCCGTTCTGGTCGAAGGCCGCGGGGACGTTCCCGAGCGCCTCGAGAGTGCCGCCGATCACCTGGTAGGTCGCGCGCTGGTCCTGCGGGTCGACCAGCGCGAGGTCCGGCAGGATGATCTGGTCGAGCCACGTGAGGCTCGGGCTGATGCCCTTCAGGAGCGAGGTGCCGACCTTTCCGCTCCGTGCCAGCGAGGTGGCCGCCGGCCGCAGGGAGCGCAGAAGCGGCCGAGCGTCGGTGAGCACCGTCCGCAGGTGCTCCACGGCGGGGCGCAGACGCGACACGCTCGGCGCGAGTTCGCCTGCCGGGCCGTGGAGCTTGGCGATCAGCGGGTCGGCCAGCGCGAGCGTCCCGCTCAGCCGTTCGAGCGTGGTCGTGATCCTCGGCAGCGCCGCGGCGCCGACGGCGATCGTTCGGCTGATGTCCGGAGCGCGGGCCGCCGTCGTCTGGACGGTCGCCGCCGCGCCCTGGACGAAGTCGTGGGCGGCGTTACCCTGCCCGCCCGTCGTGGAGGCGGTCCCGAGCGCGTTCACCACGACCGCCGTGTTCGCGACGAGCCGGCGTAGGTCGCCGCTCTGCTCTCCGCGCAGCGCGCCCAGGCCTCGCGTCACGTCGGGAGCCTGCGCCGCCAGCTCCTGGAAGACCTGCCGCGGCGCCTGGTGGTTCGCGAGAGCCGCCGGCGACTCCTTGAGGAGCGTGCGGAAGCCGCGCCGCGCGTTACCGGCGAACACCGTGGCGACGTCCTCGAGCTGGACCTGGCTGCTGGTGCGGGCCGGGGAGATCTTCGGCGCGCGAAGGAGGCCGGAGCCGGGAGTCCCGCGGTCGAGGTCGACCACGAACTCGGCTCCCAGCAGCGTGCGCCAGCGGATGTCGGCGCGCGCGTCGGCGTAGATCGGCTGAGCCTGCTTGTGCACGGTCATCGTGACCGTCGTGGTGCGGCCGTTCGGGTCGAGCGAGAGGTCCGTCACCGCGCCGACGTTGATGCCGTTGACCCGCACCGGATCGCCCTTCGTCAGCGTCGCGGTGTCGCCGAACACCGCCCGCACCACCTGGCCGCCCGGCGCCAGCACCTTCGACGGCACGTGCACGTAGACCGCGGCGAAGATCACGGCGAGGACGACGAGGAAGACGGCGCCGAGCGCGGTGTGGTCGCGGTTCGCGGTCACTTGGTCCCCACGAGATTGCCTGGGCTGTAGTGGTGCTTCGGAAGCCAGGCGCACGGCTTCGGGAAGGCCTCGATCTTCCCCGCGCCCTTGGGGAGCGGAAGGAACCCGGCGAGCGCCTCGGGGGAGATGACGGGCTCGACGCGCAACGTGTTCAGCGGGCCGGCGATGCTGCCGTTCGGCGCGCCCTGACCGAGCATGCTCCGCCAGTTACTCGCCATCGCGGGCCAGGCGCAGGCGTGCTTTGCGATCTGCTGGATCTGCGGGAGCAGGGCGTCGAATCCCCGCCGCAGCTGGTCGAGCTCGGGCTTCAGCGCCCCGGCGATCTCGATCAGCGACCCGGCCGTGGGCGGGACCTGCCGCAGCAGCGGCGTGGCCGCCCGGAGCGCAGGCGGCGCCACGGTCAGCAGCCGGTTGCTCGCACTCAGGGCGCCGGACGCGAGCGGCAGCGAGTGGTTCGCGGCGGCGGCGAGCGCCTGGATCGACGACAAGAGCCGGCGGCCCTCGACGAACGCGGGCTGGGCGGCGGCGAGCGCCGGCGGCGCCACGTCCAGCGCCGCCTGCGTCTGAGCCCGGTGATCGGCGAACGGCAGCAGCGCGTTCGTCGCGGGGCGGAACATGGCGACCAGGTCGTTCTTCGACGCGTCGAGCGCGGTCGACGCGCCGGCGAAGGAGGGGACCAGGCGCCGGACCGAGCCGGGACGGGCGAGGATCGCACTCGTCAGCCGGAGCCACTGGTCGGACGCCGGCCGCGCCGCCCGGATCGCGTCGTTCAGCTGCGAGCCGCGGCCGAGCACGCCGCGTCCGAGCTCGGTGACCACCGAGTGCAGCCCGCCGCGCGTCTGGCGGTCGAAGGTGTCGAGCGCGTCGGGCACGCTCAGCGTGATCGGCTCCTTCCCGGGGCCGATGACCGCGCCGGACTCGAGCGTCTGCGCGCTGTGTCCGGGGATCAGCGCGAGGTAGCGCGCTCCGAGCAGTCCCTTGCCGCGCACCTCCGCCTGCGTGTCGGCGGGGAAGCTGCCGGCGCCGGGGTCCATCTTCAGCCGCAGCCGGGCCTTGCCGTGGTCGACGCCGATGCCCGTGACCTCGCCCACGCGCACGCCGCCGGTGCGTACCTCGCCGTGGACGCGCATGTTCCCGGTGTCGGGGACCACGGCGTAATAGGTCCTGTAGCCGAGCAGCGGAAGCCCCCGCGGCGAGCGGAGCGCGAGGGCCACGAACACGCCGATCACCGCCAGCACGAGCAGGCCGCTGAGGATGATCTCGGCCGGCCGCGCGTGCTCGCGCCGGCGGCGTCGGCCGAATCGGGCTCCGCGGGCGCTCATCGTCCGAGGAGGAAGTGGAGGAGGGATGAGACGCCGTTGCCAGGGGGCGGCACCGGCTCGGTCTGCGCCGGCCCCGTCCCGCCCTGGGGCGGGGCGGGGCCGGTGGCCGGAGAGGCCGCGGCGGGGTGGGCCGTCTGGGCGTGCGGGCGTGCCGCTCGAGTCGATGCAGTCACGAGGCCGGATCCCGCGTGCAACAACGACTGGAGGACGTCGCCGTTGAGATCGAAGAAGCCGCGGAACACGTGCCCGGCCGCGTCGCGCGTCTGCGCCGCCCGGCCCCAGCCCTCGATGAAGGCCATGACGTCGTCGATCGACTTGCCGAGCGCCTGAGTGGCGGGCGGCGCGACCGCGGCGAGCGTGTCCAGCGACGCGGCGGCCGGGGCCGCCAGCCGGACCGTCGGCGTGATCGCCGCGACGCGCGTGAGGAACGGCGCCGTCTGCGTGGCCTCGCGCAGAGCCGGTCGCGCCGTGGTGGCGAAGGCGGGGAGGAGGGCGAGGAAGCGCGAGAGCTGCGGCGCGGTCGAGCTGATCAGCCTCGCGGCGGGTGCCAGGGGCTGCGCGGCGCTCTGGAGGTCCGCGAGGAAGGTGCGCCCCGACTCGAGCGCCCCCGGCGCGCGGGCGAGCGTCGCCCGCAGCTCGGTGCGCCTTGCGGCGAACGTGCTCATCGTCGCGCCGGCGGCGGAGACCAGGTCGGCGAGCTGGCGCCGCTGGCCGCTGAACTTCGTGACCCAGCCGTTGGTCCGCTGGACGAGCTGCGCCAGCGCCCCGTTGTTCGTGGCCAGGTCGCCGACGATCCGCCGCGCGCGGGCGATCGATTGGGGCGCGGTCGCGAGCAGCGCGTTGAAGTCCGCGCGGCGGCCGGTGAGGGCGGTGCCGGCCTCGTCGACGAGAATCCCGAGGCGCGCGCGGGTGCTCGGGTCGAGCACGTCGAGCACCTCGTCGAGGTCGGTCGGGAAGCTGACGCGCGAGAGGGGGATCGTCCCGCCGTCGGGCATCGGGCTCGCCGGGTTGCCGAGGTTCAGGGCGATGAACTTCTGCCCGAGCAGGTTCGCGGCGCGGATCGCCGCCGAGGCGTCGCGACCCACCTTCGCCTTGCCGTTGTCGACGGACATCGTGACCCGCACGTGGTCGTTCCGGTCGAAGCCGAGGCCGCTGACGCTGCCGACCGCGGTGCCCGCCACCTTCACGTCCGCCCCGACCTTGAGGCCGTCGCCGTTCGGGATCGCGAGGTACACCTTCGTCGCGCCGCCTCCGGAGGAGACGATCACGATCGCGGCCGCGGCGATCGCTGCGGCGCCGAGCGCCCACGGAGCCAGGCGCGCGATCATGGCTTGCCGTTCCACGGCGGGTCGTACTTGCCGCCGGTGCCGGTGTCCCCGCGCAGCGCCGGGTTCTCGGCGAGGAACTTCTTCGGGTACATCGGCAGGCCGGTCTTGTTCTCCGGGTCCTTGGCCGGATCGACGGTCTCCGGCCCGAGCTTGCATTCGGGGATGAACCACGGGTGGCCGCTGCCGTAGCCGGGCGGGAACGGCAGGACCGAGTGCATGCCCGTGAACGTCTTGGCGACCTGCTCGGAGTTCAGCGGGCTGGCGTTGGGGAACGGGAATGTGCCGAGCTCGGCGCGGAGGTAGTGGTCCTTGCCGTCGCTGCTCGCCGCGAAGCCCGCGCTCCAGTCCGCGAGGAAGGCCATGACGTCGGGCGCGTAGGGGCGGATGCAGTGGACCTCCATGGCCGCCTGCTTGGAGATGCTCCCGACCTCGGGCATCAGCGTCCGCACCTCGTCGAGCAGGTTGTTGAGGTCCGGCGCCGCCGTTTTGAGCGTCCGCAGCGTGCTCGTCGCGTCCCCGCCGACGCGCTGGAAGACGGGGAGCATCGCGTTGAGCGCCGGCGTGATCCGCCGCACCTCGACGACGCCGGGGGACAGGCGCCGGCTGAGGCCTCCCGCCGCGCGTAGCGTCCGGTCCGCCCGCGACAGCGTGGTCCGCGCCGTCGACAGCGCCGCGGGCAGCTCCGCCAGGAGGTCGCGCAGCGCCTGGTTCTGCCCGGCCACCGCGGCGAAGGTCGTGGCCGTGCCGGAGACGAGCTGGGCGATGCCCGGGTCGGCGGTGTCGATCGCGTGCACCGTCGAGTCGGCGGACGTGACCAGCGTGTGCAGGGACTCGCGATCGGCGCCGAGATCCGCGAGCACCGCGCGCGCCTGGTCGAGCGCCGAGGGCGCCCGCGCGAGTGCCGCCTGCATGGGCACCGCGATGCCGTCGAAGGCCTGCGCTCCCTGCTCGGCCGTCGCCTGCACGTTGGCGCGCGTCGCGCGATCGAACGTCCCCGTCAGCTGGTCGAACTCCACCGGCGCCGCGAACTGGCCCGGCGGCAGCGTCCCCTTGTTCGGGATCTTCACCGGCGAGCGGCCGCGGCTCAGCGCGATGTAGCGGTCGGTGAACTTGATCGTGCCGCCGATCCGGAGCTGCATCGTCGTGTCCTTGCCGAGCGGCCAGACCGAGTCGTCGAGCTGGAGCACGAGGCGCGCGCGGTGGTCCTAAGTCACCTTCGCGCTCGCGACGTGGCCGACCGGTCGTCCCGCGG
>JAOPZQ010000169.1 GCA_025964075.1 Solirubrobacterales bacterium
CCCACCGAGCGGGCGAAGCGTTCGCGGCCGCTCTTGCGCTTGCCGATCATGATCTCGAACTCGACGTCCTCGGCGAACACCATCGACGCGCCCTCCGGATCGTTCGCGTCGATGCGGTCGAAGTAGCGGACGAACAGCTGCTCGATCGCGTAGCGGTCGGCCAGCAGCGCGAGGTCGTGCGTCTCGGTGGTGGACATCGCTTTGGGCCTTTCTCTATCTATCGGGGAACAGCGCCTCGGCCGCCGCCGCCCACGCGGCCACGCCGCGCACCGGGATGGCGCAGACGACCGCCTCGACGAGCTCGGCGTCGCTCGCGCCCGCCGTCCGGGCGGTCGCCGCGTGGATGCCGACGAAGGCGCCCGCGAGGTCGGCGGCGTTGACCGCCACGAGCACGAGCTCGGTGAGCTTCCCCGAGGCCGGGTCGCCCTTCAGCGAGGCGTGGTGCATCCGCTGGTAGCCCGCGAACACGCCGGGAACGCGCTCGGACATGATCTTCATCCGCGTCGGGAGCTCGTCGACGCCGAAGAAGTCGAGGAAGTAGTCGACCGGCGCGAGGGGACTCGGTGGCCGGGGCGTCGGCGCCGCGGCGAACCCGCCCGCGAGCTCGGCGAAGCGCTTGCAGATGACCTCACCGCGGGCCAGGAGGAGGGACACGCCGGCGTCGGCGATGTCGCGATCGCTCAGCCCGAGCTCACGGCCCCGCGCGAGCTCCTCGCGCGCGAGGTCCTCTTCGCCCCGCGCGGCGGCGCACGCCGCCACCAGCAGCGCCTTCGTCGCCGCCGGGAGCGCCCCGTCGGTGTCGATCACCGCGCGGATGTCCGCGTAGCCGCCCGAGATCTCGGGCGCCGTCCCCGCGATCTGCTCGAGCAGAGTCGCGCGGTCGATCAAGGGGCCATCTCGGGCTCGGCCTGGATCAGGTGGTCGATCAGGTCGTCGGGCGAGACGTCGATCAGCTCGATCACGTTGCCGTCGGGGTCGGTCACGTAGATGGCCGAGTAGCCGCCGCCGATGTCGGTGATCTCGGGCCAGTAGCGCTTGCCGCCCGCTGCCTCGACCCGCGCGAGCGCCGCGGCGACGTCGTCGACCTGGATCGCGAAGTGCAGCTGCGCCGCGTCGGACGGCGAGAACGTGCCGGTGGGCTTGACCGGCTCGAGGAACTCGAACAGCTCCACGCACCCCGCCGGGATGTCGATGTGGTTGACCTTGAACCGGGCGTTCGGCGTGCCGCCCATCACGACCGACGCGAAGGCGTCCTCGTGGCGTCCGGGCGAAGTGCGGACCTTGCCGGCGAGCCCCTCGACGTAGAAGCGGGTCGCGCGCTCGATGTCGGCGACGCGCACGGCGACGTGGTGAAAGCCCATCAGTACCTCCATCCGTCGCCGAACGTGGACAGTCGGCGACCCAGGTAGTCCTCGACGACGGTAAGGCCGGCGCGCGCTGCGCGGTCGACACCGACGCCACGGGAGCGGAACGTGTCCGAGGCGAAGTACAGGCCCTCGACGTTCGGCGCCCGCCAGTGCGGGCGGAACCGGCCGACGAGGTTGGGCTTCTGGATGACGCCGAGGCCGGGCTCGTGCACCAGGTGGCGCCGGCGCCAGAACGCGTGCTCGAGGCCCGGGTACATGATCGCGAGGTCCCGCTCGAACTGCTCCTGCGTGCGGAGCATCCACTTGACGTCGCGGACCTTCTCGCCGGGGATGTCGAGGCCGCCGACGTAGAGGTAGGTGCCGTCGGGCGAGGTCGTCGGGTCCATCGCGGTCTGGTTGAAGAAGAAGCCGGCGTGGGGGAGGTTCGGCGTGTGCAGCCACGTCGCGAGCTCCCGCGGGTCGAGCGCGTGGATCGGCTCCTTCGTGGCCAGGTAGACGCCGAGCCACGTCGCGCGGAACTCGATCCGCGACAGGTGCTTGATCTGCGCGACGTACCAGTCGGGGAGGTCCTGCTCGGGGACGACGCGCAGGACGCTCCACACCGGCAGCGTCGAGATCACGGCGTCGGCCTCCAGCATCTCCTCCTCGAAGATCTCGTTCGGGAGGACGTGGGGCTGGGCGACCGCGAGCCCCTGGAGCTTGCCGTCCTCGATGACCACGCGCGAGGCCCTCGTGTTCAGGCGGATCTCGCCGCCGTGCTCGACGAGCGCGTCGCGGAGGTCGTTGAACATCCCGCCCCACCCCTGGCCGGGCCAAAACGAGTAGCCGGCCACGCGCTTCTCGGAGTAGTGCATCTTGCGCGTGTAGAGGTTGTCCGAGGCCGAGTGGTCCCACCAGTTCTCGGTGATCGCCTCGAGCACGGTGATGAACTCCCAAAGCGCGATCACGCCCTCGTGCCGCGTGTGCTGGAGCATCCACTCGCGCAGCGTGCGGTCGTCCCAGTCGTCGAGGTCCTCGTAGGGCGTCTCGAGGAGGATGTCGATGACCCGCTTGAGCTCTGTCTTGTCGGCCGAGTAGAGGTCGCGGACCGACTTCCAGCCGTCCTCCCAGATGACCATGTCGCTCGACGCGGGGCCGTGGATGAGCTCCTTGCCCACGTGCTCGAACACTTTCGTGATGCCCGATCCGGAGTCCTCGACGAGATGGCCGCCGACGTTGATCTTGAAGCCCTCGTCCGGCACCGCGACGCCGCGGCCGCCGAGCCACGGGCTCGCCTCGACGACGCAGACGGAACGCCCCTCCTTGGCCAGCAGGGCGCCGGCGCTGAGGCCGGCCGGCCCGGCCCCGATCACCACGACGTCATAACGGCTCATGCCGCGCTCCTCCCCCCGTCGATGACATGTACGGCACCCGTCGTCCAGCTCGACTCGTCGCTCGCGAGGTACAGCGCGAGCCGTGCGATCTCGGCCGCCTGGCCGAGGCGGCCGAGCGGGTGACGGCTGGCGGCGAGGCTCTGGGCGTCGCCGTTGGCGCTGTCGGTGGCCCGCGCGGCGTAGGTGCGCTCGACGAGCGGCGTCCAGACCGTGCCGGGGCAGATCGCGTTGCAGCGCACGCCGTCGGGACCGTAGTCGATGGCGATCTGGCGGGCGAGGGCGACGATCCCGCCCTTCGCGGCGGAGTACGCGGCGATCTCGCGTATCCCGACGACGGCGGCGATGCTGCCCTGCGCGACGATCGAGCCGCGGCCCTGATCGACCATCGTCGGGAGGACCGCGCGGGCGCACAGCCAGACGCCGGTGAGGTGGATGCGGATGACCCGTTCCCACTCGTCGAGCGTGACGTCGGCGGCGCGGCCGACGCTGTCGACTCCCGCGTTCGCGTAGAGCGCGTCGATCGCGCCGAACGCCTCGAGCGTCTCCGCGGCCATACGCGTCGTGTCGTCCTCGGAGCCGACGTCGACGGTCAGGGCGATCGCGCGCGCTCCCGCCGCGGTGGCGACGGCCGCGGCGGCCTGCGCGTCGATATCGGCGCACGCCACGTTGGCGCCCTCCTCAGCGAACAGCAGCGCCGCGGCCCGGCCGATGCCCGAGCCGGCGCCGGTGACGATCGCCGCCTTGCCCTCGAGCCGACCCGCCACGTCAGGAACCCGCGTGCTCGGCGAGGGCGGCCTGGTAGGCGGCCGCCTCTTCCGGGGGCGCGGCCTCGAGGGCCATCACCGCGCCGAACATCTGGCCGGCGATCGAGACGAAGCAGATGTAGGCGACGAGCTCGACGATCTCCTCCTCGCTGAACTCCTCGCGCAGGACGTCGAACTGCGAGTCGGTGATGCCCGAGGGGTCCTGCGCGACGAGCTGGGCGAACGCCGTCGCGACCGCCGTGCGGGAGTCGGGGTAGTCCGTCCTCGGCGTCCCGAGCGACTCGCAGTAGACGCAGCCGATCTCGCCCGCGGTGGCGCGCCGGACGGACTCGAGCAGGTCCATCGGCAGATTGCCGCGGAAGCGCAGTTGATTGTCGAGGCGCCCGAACGCGCGCAGCACGTCGGGGCAGCGCCCCAGCACGCGGGCGAGGAGGCTGCTGGTGATCGCGTTGCCTTCCATCTCTGCCGGCTCGATGCGGGGCATCTGGTCTCCTGGGGTCAGGTCTTTCTTTGCCGCACGTGCAGGGGGTCAAGTCTTTCTTTGCCGCACGTGCAACAAGAAAGACTTGACCCCACTATATTCAAACAACCGTTTGATAGAAAGCCCGAATGTCCTCGGCTCCCTACCCGCTCCTCCTGAGCCCGGTCCGCGTGGGCTCGCTGGAGCTGCGCAACCGCGTCGTCTTCACCGCTCACGGCGCGTTCCTGTCCTTCTACCGGCCCGGCGAGCCCGCCGACCGCTACGTGGCCTACCAGGAGCGCCGCGCGGCCGGGGGAGCGGGGCTCATCGTCCTCCAGCCCGTGCAGGTCCACCCGTCGAGCTCGTCGCCGGGCCACTACGCCTACGAGCCCGACGACCTCCGCGCCAAGCTCGCCCGCATGGCCGCCGCGCTGCACGCGCACGGCACCGCCGTCGTCCTCCAGCTCATGCACTTCGGCGCCGAGTTCCGCTCGGACGTCATGCCGCTGTGGTCGTTCAGCGGGACGATCTCGCCCTCCGGGAGCGAGCCCGCGCACGAGATGACGGCGGCGGAGATCGAGGAGGTGGCTGACGCGTTCGTCGACACGGCGGTCCTGGCGCTCGAGTCGGGCGTCGACGGCGTCGAGCTCCACGCGGCGCACGGCTACCTGCTCCAGCAGTCGTTCAGCCCGTGGGCCAACCGGCGGGAGGACGAGTGGGGGGAGCCGGCGCGGTTCGTGACGACCATCCTCTCGCGCCTGCGGGCGCGAGTGGGCGCCGACCCGGTCGTCGGGATACGCGTCTCGCTCGAGGACTGGCGCGCGCCGGAGGCGGGCGGGCTCGGGCCCGCCGGGCTGCGCGCGGTCGCGCGGTCGCTGGTCGACACCGGCCACCTGGATTACGTGAACACCTCCGCCGGGTCCCGCTCGGCCCATTACGCACGGGCGGTCGCGGCGTACGGCAACCCGCCCGGGGAGCTGCTGCCCCTGGCCGCGCTGCTGCGCTCGGAGCTGGGTGAGCGCGTGCCGGTCGTCGGCGTCGGCCGGGTGACGACGCCGGCGCTCGGCGAGCGGGCGCTGCGCGAGGGCATGTGCGACCTCGTCGCGATGACCCGGGCGCAGATCGCCGACCCGGACGTCGTGCGCAAGGCGGCGAGCGGAGAGGCGATCCGGCCGTGCGTCGGCGCGAACCAGGGATGCGTCGACCGGATGGTCGGCGGGCTGGCGATCACGTGCTTCCACAATCCCGAGGTCGGCCGGGAGCACGTGCTCGACGACGCCCTCGCTCCGGCCGTCCGACGCGTCGTGGTGGTCGGCGGCGGGCCTGCCGGCCTGGCGGCGGCTCGGGCGGCGGCGCGCCGGGGACACGTCGTGACGCTCGTCGAACGCTCGGACGAGCTCGGCGGCCGCCTGCGCCTCGTGGCCGGCGCGGCCGGCGAGCTCCTCGGGGCGGTGCGGTTCGCGGTCGCCGAGCTGGAGCGCCTCGGCGTCACCGTCCAGCTCGGCGTGGCCGTGGATCGCGTGCTGCTCGAGCGGCTGGCACCGGACGTCGTCGTCCTCGCCACGGGCGCTCGGGCCGCGCCGGATCGGCTGCCCCCGGGCGACGCCTCGGTTCCGGTCGTCGCGCTCGACGACGCGGTCAGCGGCCGCGTCCTCCTCGTCGACCACCTCGGCAACGAGGAGGTGCTGCTCACCGCCGAGCGGCTCGCGGCCGAGGCGTCGGCGCTCGTCATGGCGACGCCGATGCCGACCGTCGGACCCTACGTCGGGTTCACGCGGATCAGCGGACATCTCAAGCGCCTCTACGCCGCGGGCGCGGAGCTGCGGACGATGGACGCGCTCGCGGGGATCGAGGACGGCGCGGCCATCCTCGGGCACGTGCATTCGGGGCGGCGGGAGCGCGTCGCCGTCGACGTCGTGGTGGCCGGCGTGGCGGGCCGGCCGGACCTCAGCCTCCTCGCTGACGCCGAGGCGGTCGGCGCTAGCGTCCTCGTGGCCGGCGACGCCAGCGCGCCGCGCGACGCGATGCGCGCGTTCCGCGAGGGCGACGACGCGGGCCGCGCGGCCTAGAATTCAAACGTTTGTTTGGTTATCGTGAGGGCATGGCCACGACGTTGACACTGGCCGACGACGAGGTCCAGGACACCTTCTTCGAACGCGGCTGGACCGACGGGCTGCCGATCGTCCCACCCACGCCGGCGCGCGTGGAGGCGATGCTCGCCGCGGGCGGCGCCGAGCCGGACGCGATCCTCGGGACGGTGCCCCAGCGCGGCATGTCGGTCTCCGCCGAGGAGGGCGCGATCGCCGCGGTCATGGCCGGCTGCCCGGCCGTCGCGTTCCCCGTCGTGATCGCCGCGTTGGAGGCGCTCCTCGACCCGAGCTTCAATGCGCACAGCGTGCTCACCAGCACCGGCGGCTCGGCGGTGTGCACGATCGTCAGCGGGCCGATCGGGCTCGAGGTCGGGATGAACTCGCGTCATGGCGTGCTCGGGCCCGGCAATCGCGCGAACGCGACGATCGGCCGGACGCTGCGGCTTGTCGCGATGAACGTGCTCGACGCGCGGCCCGGCCTCATGGACGCGTCGTCGATCGGGACGCCGGCGAAGTACACGCTCGCGTTCGCCGAGGACGATCCGCCGGCGCCGTGGGAGCCGCTGCGCGTCGCGCTCGGCTACGAGCCCTCCGACACCACGGTCACGCTGATGGCCACCGAGGGCCCGCGTCAGATCGCGAACCAGCTGAACGGCGACGGCCACGCCGTCCTGCGGACCGTCGCCGCCGCGATGCGCAATCCCGCGCAGTTCAGCGTCGGGAAGGGCGGCCAGGGCGTGGTGGTGCTCGGCCCCGAGCACCGGACCGCGCTGCTCGAGAGCGGCATCTCCCGCGCGGAGGCGTGCGCCATCCTCGCCCGCGACAGTCGGATCACTCCGGGCGAGCTCGAAGACGCCGGTGTGATCATCGAGACGGGCGCCCAGCACGACATGACGCCGCACGAGGACGGCCGGCTCCCCACGGTCGTCGGGCCGGACGACGTGCTGATCGTCACGGCCGGGGCCGGCGGCGCCGGCTGGTCGGCGTGGCTCCCCTCCTTCGCCCCGAGGCTCCACACGCGCTACTCCACCCGCCGGGTGCGGCCCGCGGACGAGGCTCTGCCCGACTGCGGGCCGGACTCGTGCGAGGTCGTCCTCCCGCCGATCGTCGAGGAGAACTGAAGTGATCGAAGTCCTGGTACCCGTCAAGCCCACCGAGGTCGCCGCGCCCGTCGTCCTGGCGCCGCGCGACGCGCTCCCCGAGCATCCGCGCCTGACGCTCATCTCGAACGGGAAGCCGAAGGCGCGCGAGATCCTCGAGCTGCTGGCCGAGGAGCTGCGCGAGCCGCTCGGCCTCGGCGAGATCGAGGTCGTGGCCAAGCCGGCGGCGTCGGTGACGCTGCCGCCCGAGCAGGCGCAGGAGATCGCGGACCGATCCGACCTCGTGATCACCGGGCTCGGCGACTGCGGCGCGTGCAGCGCGTGCAGCCTCCACGACGCCGTCCAGCTCGAGCGCCTCGGCGTGCCGGCGACGGTGCTGATCACCGAGGTCTTCACCCAGACGATCGCGCGGTTCGCCGGCACGCTCGGCGTGCCGGGCTACCCCACGGTCGTCGTCCCGCACCCCGTCTCCTCCCGCGACCTCGACCGGCTGCGCCGGATGGCCGCGCACGCCGCGCCGACGGCGCGG
>JAOPZQ010000171.1 GCA_025964075.1 Solirubrobacterales bacterium
TCATAGCGCTGACCTCCGGTCGTGGTCAGCCGGGTCGAGGCGCTCGCGTTCAGCTGGAGGCTCTTGAACTCGTCGAGCTTGCGGTTCGCGTAGCTGACGGGGTTGCCGGTGGCGGCGAGCCCGGCGACCACCGCTCCGACGGCGACGGCCGCGAGGCCGACGCGGAGGACGGTGCGGAGATGTCGCGTCCCGGGCGAGGCGGCCCGCAGGCCGGCGTCGAACAGCGCGATCCCCAACCCGACGGCCGCGCCCGCGAGCGTCAGCACGAGGAGCGCGCTCGCCGCGTGCGCGATGTCGCCGCTCGTGACGACGCCGTGCCCGCCGTCGAACGCGTGGTAGGGGCGAAGGAGGCTGGGCGCGGCGGCCGCCGTCATCCCCACCGCGATGATCGCCAGCCAGGCGCGGCGCACGCGGTCGGGCCCGAGGGCGAGCGCGACGACGCCGCCGCACAGGAGGCCCGGGAGGATGCCGCGCGACTGGGTGAGGAAGGCGAGGCCGAGCATCAGCGTCGCCAGGCCGAACGTGATGCCCCGCACGGGTCGGGGGGCGCCGCGCTGCCCGGTCACCACGATCAGCGGCCAGAACGCCATCGCGAACAGGCACGCCGTCGCGTTGCGGTACCCGACCGGCGAGTCGAGGCGACCGGCGAGGAACAGCGATGGGCCGTCGGCCAGCAGGCGGCCGAGCGTGATCAGCGCGATGACCGACAGGCCGGCCAGCAGCGCGCCGCCGGCGAGACGCAGGCTGAGCTCGTTGCGCACGAGGACGAACGGGGCGGAGGCCAGCGCGGCGTAGAGCGCGGTACGCGCCCCGGCCTCCCAGGCCGCACCCGGGGAGTCGGCCCACAGCGCCGAGAGCAGGCACCAGGCCGCGAGCCCCCACAGCGCGGCGATCGTCAGCCGGGGCCAGCGTCCGCGGAGGCGCGCCCGGCCGCCGGCGAGCTGGAAGACGGCGAGGACGAGCACGGCGAACAGCGCCGGCGGCGCCCAGCGGTCGACGGTGAACGCGCCCTGCCCGGCGGTGGCCAGCAGCAGGAGCAGCAGGACGAATCCGATCGGCAGCGCCGAAGCGAGCCAGCCCGGCGGCAGCCCGGGGCGAACGGGCGATGCCTCGGCGGTGTGCTCCGCCTCTACGAGATTCGAGGTTAGACTCACGGCGTGAAGCGAGAGAGGCAAGTCGCAGTCGTCTGCACCGTCGGCCTCCTGGCCTGGGCGCCCGCCGCGCTCGCGGCTGGCCAGCGCCCCCCGCAGCCGACGGACCCGAAAGCTACCAGCCCGGCAGGGACGATCTATGCGATTCCGCTCGACTCGGCGCGGAGCGACGCGGCGCCGCATCGGCGCAGTGGCGTGGGCGCCGCGGGCGGCTCGAGCGGCTCGAACGGCGGAGGGTCGGCATCGTCCGGCGGCACGGGCCAGGGCGGCGGCTCGGGATCGGCGTCCTCGGGCAGCTCGTCCACCGGAAGCGGCTCAGGCGGCTCGTCCGGGGGCGCATCCTCCTCCGCCGCCAGCACTTCGGGCGCGTCCAAGGACCCCGGCTCGCTCATCCACTCGGAGAACGGCTTCGGCTCCTCCTCGCAGGTCCCCGGCCTCGGCGCTGGCGCGGCGAGCGCCGCGACTGTGGCGCTCAGCACGGGCGGCGGCGGGGCGCCGACGGGCGCGATCGCCCTGCTCGGCGTCGTGCTCCTCGTCGGTGGTTACGCCGGCGTGTTCGCCAGCCGACGCACGAAGTTTTGACCTAAGAACCTGAACGTTTGCGCACGTTCGGCCCCGCGCGTCCGGCGCCGCTGTTAGGTTGGCCGCGCTTCGGCTCTTGGGGAGGGCCGGACGCTTGGGGCCATGGGGGCCCCTGGTAGGTCCGCCCAACACCTTCTGAGCTCGATTGCGCACACGGATGCGGCTGTGCCCGGCACCCAACGCCGAGGCCACGTCGTGCTGCGCGGCCTCGACCTCGTCGTCATCGCGCTCGCCTGGCCGGTGATCTTCGCGATCGGGGGCCTCATCGCCCTCGCGGTGTTCCTCGACTCGCCCGGCCCGATCTTCTACCGGGCGCACCGCATCGGCCGCCACGGCCGGCCGTTCGGAATGCTCAAGTTCCGCAAGATGACCCGCGACGCTGCAGGCTCGCACCTGACGCTCGCCGGCGATGACCGCTTCACGCCGATCGGCCGCTTCCTCTCGAAGAGCCGTCTCGACGAGCTTCCGCAGGTGTGGAACGTCGTCCGCGGGGAGATGCGGTTGGTGGGTCCCCGCCCGGAGGTGCCCGACTTCGTGGCGGAGCACCGCGAGGCCTACGCGGAGATCCTCACCGTCACGCCCGGCTTGACCGGCCCCGCGCAGCTCGCGCATCTCAACGAGGCGGAGCTCCTCGCCCGGCACGACGACCCCGTCGCGGCCTACACCCGCGTGCTCATGCCCGCGAAGATCGCGTTGGACATCGAGTACGTGCGCGGGCAGAGCGTGTGGGGGGACGTGCGGCTGCTCGCTCGCACGACCCTGTTCCCCCTACGGCAGCTCCTCGAGCAGCTCGAGCCGCGCACCATGCGCGGCGCCGGCGGCTGGGTCGCGGCGGCCGCCGGGCTGGCGCTCGCCGTCGTCTTCGTCAGCACGTCGACGTAGCAGTGCTGCGCTCGTTCCTCATCGCCGTCCTCGCGGCCCTCTCGGCGTCCGCGCCGGCGGCAGCGAAGCCGGCGCTGAAGATGATCTGGGGCCCCACGACGCTCCCGAACGGGGCCTCCGCGTTCCCCACGTATCGCCAGCTCGGCGTGCAGGTCTTCCAGGTCCAGCTCGCGTGGTCGGCCACCGCGCCGACGCGCCCGGCGAACCCGACCGACCCCGCGGATCCGGCCTACCGCTGGCCGGCGTCGCTCGACGCGGCCGTCGCCGCCGCGCAGGCCAACGGCATCGCCGTCAGCATCATCGTCCACGGCTCCCCGCGGTGGGCGAACGGCGGCCGCGACCCGAGTTGGGCGCCGACCAGCGCCGCCGACTTCGGCCGCTTCCTCACGGCCGCCAGCCGGCACTACCCCAACGTCCGCCACTGGATGATCTGGGGCGAGCCGACGCGGCCGGGCAACTTCCAACCGATGCCGGCGAACCGGAAGACGGGTCCGCGGCGCTACGCGAAGCTGCTCGACGCCGCCTACGGCGGGCTCAAGCGCGTCAGCCGGAGCAACGTCGTCATCGGCGGCGACACCTGGACGCTCGGCCTCGTCACCCCGCCCGACTTCGTCCGGTGGCTGCGACTGCCCAACGGCAAGCCTCCGCGGCTCGACATGTGGGGCCACAACCCGTTCGCCGTCCGCTTCCCCAACCTCCGGAAGAACGTCTACTTCAAGGGCCTGCGCGACATCAGCGACATCGACACCTTCGAGCACGAGATCCGCCAGAGCTACCACCGGAAGGTGCCGCTCTGGCTCTCCGAGTACACCGTGTCCTCGGACACCGGCAACCGGGCCTTCAACTACTCCGTCAGCCGCGCGAAGCAGGCGAGCTGGGTGACCGCTTCGTTCAAGCTCGTCGACTCCGTGAACTACGTCGCCGGCCTCGGCTGGTACAGCCTGCTCGACGAGCCCGCGAGCGTCCCCGGGCACCTGACGACCGGTCTCATGACCTTCGACGCACAGCCGAAGCCGGCGTTCTTCGCCTTCCAGCGCGCGCCGTGAAGGTCTCCATGCTGCTGCACAAGTCGGTGCAGCACGACTCGCGGGTCCGGCGGGAGGCGAAGGCGCTCGTCGAGGCCGGCCACGAGGTCCTCGTCCTCGAGCTGGCGCCCGTCCCCGTCGCCGAGCGCCGGCTCGACGGCTTTCACCGGCGCTCGGTCGAACCCCGCCCATGGGTCAAGCGCATGCCCCACCACATGTACCGCGCGCTCTGCCTGCTCGCGTTCGTGCGCTCGGTCGCCCGGGTCCGCCCCGACGTCGTCCACGCCCACGACGCGGCGATGCTCCTGCCCGGCCTCGCCGCGGCGCGGCTGACGGGCGCCCGGCTCGTCTACGACACCCACGAGCTGGCGACCGGCGTTCCCTACCGGGAGCGGTTCTGGGCGTGGTTCGTGGGGGCGGTCGAGCGGATCGGGGTCGGGAGGGCGGACGCGGTGATCACCGTGAGCGACGGGATCGCGGAGCGGCTGGTGACCCGGTACGGCCTCAGCCAGCGGCCCGTGGTGGTACGGAACGTGTGCGACCTCGAGCGCCGCGGCGAGGGTGGGCTGCGCGCGGCCCTCGGCGTCGGAGCCGGAACGCCGGTGGTGCTCCACCAGGGCGCGCCCGCCGAGGACCGGGGATGTGAGGTGCTGATCGATGCGGTCGCGCAGATCCCCGACGCGCGCCTCGCGTTCCTCGGCGATGGCGCCCCGGCGTTCGCCGCCACGCTCCGCGAGCGCGCGGTGAGCCGCGGCGTGGCCGGTCGCGTGAGCTTCCTGCCGAGCGTGCCGCTCGGTGAGCTCCTCGCCTGGACGGCGGAGGCCGACGTCGGGGTGAGCCTGTTGCAGGACACGTGCGAGAACCACCGTCTCGCGCTGCCCAACAAGGTCTTCGAGTATCTCGCGGCCGGGGTGCCCGTCGTGGTGAGCGATCTGCCGGAGCTGCGGCGAATCGTCCTCGAGCACGACGTCGGACGCGTCGCCGCGGCGGCCGACCCGAGCGCGGTCGCCGACGGCCTGGCGGCCGTGCTGGCCCAGCGCGACGACGCCGAGCTCGACGCGCGCGTGGCCCGGGCGGCGGAGTCGCTGCGCTGGCCGCTCGAGCAGCAGCGGCTCGGTGGGCTCTACGCGGGTGTCGACGGCGCGAGCGGCCGCGGGTAGACCGTGGCGGATCGCGCTCTCCTGCTCGTCCGCAACGCGGTGACGCACGACGCCCGCGTCCTGAGGGCGGCGGCCGTGCTGCGCGACGAGGGCCACGACGTTCTGGTGGCCGGGGTGGCCGCCGGGGCCGCGCCGGTGGGGCGCGCCGAAGTTGCCGGTACGGACGTAGTCCGGTTGGCGGCGG
>JAOPZQ010000026.1 GCA_025964075.1 Solirubrobacterales bacterium
CCTCCCGCGCCACGTGGTTGAGCGCCCACGCCGCGGCGGTCGGCTTCGGCAGCTTCGCCAGCTCGGCGGCCGCGGTCTCCTCGCCCTGCGCTCTCAGCTCCTTGGCCAGGCGCGTCCGCTCGGGCACGAACTCCTCGAGCGGCACGGCGTAGAGCTGGTCGACGGCCGCCTGCACATCGCTTCGAGCCATCCGCCCATTCAAGCGAACGACTGCGCCCGCGCGCGCTCCGCCTCGACCAGGAAGGCGACGCGGTCGGTGCGCAGCGGGTAGGGCCCGCCGGTGTACTTCTCCGAGAGCCGGTCGATGATCGCCCACCCCTCTTCGCCCCCCACGCGCTCGACGACACGACCGCGTATGTAGGCCGCGACGTAGGGCTGCTCGCGGTCGGTGATCGAGATCGCGATCCGCGGATCGTGCTCGAGGTTGCGCGCCTTGCGGGAACGGGGGCCGGTGAGGAACGCGATCCGGTCGCCCTCCATGCCGATCCACACGGGGACGCTGTGCGGCGCGCCGTCGGGCATGGTCGTCGCCACGTGGGCGATGTTGGTGCCCTCGATGAGGGCGCGGGCGTCGTCCGGGAGCTGCGTCATCGGTTCGTCTCCTCGTACTCGTCGTGCCGCCGCCACCACCGGTACGGCGCGGTCTGCGGCCATCCCCGGGGTGAGTCCTCCCAGTCCTCCTGGCGGCCGAGCGGCGTCAGGTCGAGGAAGGACCACACGCTGCCCAGCGCCTCGACGCCGCGCCGGCTCGTGAAGTAGGTCCGGCAGATGTCGTCGCCGTCGCGGAGGAAGACGCTGAGGCCGAATCGCTCGTCGTCGCCGACCGTGATGTCGAAGTCGACGTTGAAGTCGCTGGCCGCCGAGGACACCCACGGGATTTTCCAGCCCATGCGCGCCTTGAACGGCTCGATGTTCTCCAGCGGCGCGCGGGAGACGAGCGCGAACGACGTGTCCCGGGCGTGGAAGTGGGCGAGGTGGCCGACCTGGTCCACGAACATCGAGCATCCGCCGCAGCCCGCGGACGGCCAGCCCTCGACACCCGGCGCGAACATGAAGTGGTAGAGGAGCAGCTGGCGCCGTCCCGCGAAGAGGTCGAGCAGGCGCACCGGCCCGTCGGGACCGGCGAACACATAGTCCTTCTCGATCCGCACCATCGGCTGCCTGCGGCGCTCGGCGGCAAGGGCGGCCGACGCGCGCGTCGCCGCCTTCTCCTTGGCGAGCAGCTGCTCGTGTGCCGCTCGCCACTCCTCCTGGGAAACGACGTCTGGTAGTTTCATGGGCGCATCCTACCATAGAGTTGGAAAAACCAACCATTTAGGATGTGAACCAGGACCACTATACGATCAGGCACAATCGGCCCATGGCCGTCGAGTACCAGCGTCCGGACTGGTTCACCCAGCACGTCTTCAATCCGCTCGTGGCCGGGCTGACCCGCCTCGGGATCAGCGTCGCCGGGTCCCGCGTGCTCGAGGTCAAGGGCCGCAAGAGCGGCCAGCCGCGGCGGACGCCGGTGAACCTCCTCGTGCTCGACGGCCAGCGCTACCTGGTCGCGCCGCGCGGCAACACGCAGTGGGTCCGCAACCTGCGCGCCAGCGGCACGGGCCGGCTGCTCCTCGGGCGCCGCGCCGACGTGTTCACCGCGACCGAGGTCCCGCTCGACGATGCGGTCCCGATCCTGCGCGCCTACCTGAAGAAGTGGAAGTGGGAGGTCGGGCAGTTCTTCGGGGGCGTCGGCCCCGAAGCACCCGACGAGAAGCTCCGCGAGATCGCCGCGGAGCACCCGGTGTTCAAGGTCTCCTAGGTTCGTCCTGCTCGCGCAGGGTCTCCGCGACGCGCTTGCGCGCGCGGTGCAGGCGCGTCGTCACGGTGGCCTCGCGCACGCGCAGCAGGCGCCCCGCCTCGGCGTACGACAGCCCGACGACGTCGACCGCCACGAGCGCGTCGCGGAAGGGCTCGGGCAGGGCCGCGATCACCGCGTAGAGCTCCGAGGTGCTGAGCGCCGCCTCAGGCGCCGGCGCCCGCGGGTCCTCGACGAGGTCGAGGTCGTCGGGCAGCGGCGCGGTCTGCGGGCGCCGGGACGCCGTCCGCCGCCCGGTGAGGAAGGTATTGCGCAGGACGCGCAGGAGGTAGCCGAGGTCGTCCTCGCGCCGGATCATCCGCGGCTTGCGCAGGACGTTGGCGAACGTCTCCTGCACGAGGTCCTCGGCGTCCTCCCGGGAGCCGCACAGCGCCCAGGCGGCGCGGTAGAGCCGGTCGACGTGGTCGCCGAGGCGGGCAGGGTCGAGTTGTCGTTCGGCGCCCTCCGGCGCCGCACCGGGATCGGTCAGCGCACCTCGTCCAGCGATCGGGGGCCGTGGCCCACGTACTTGGCGGTCGGGCGGATCAGCCGGCCCTCGCGCTTCTGCTCGAGGATGTGGGCCGACCACCCGGCGGTCCGGGCACAGGTGAACATCGACGTGAAGAGCTCGGGTGGCACGGCGGCGTCGTCGAGCACGACCGCCGACCAGAACTCGACGTTCGTCGCGAGCACGCGGCCGGGGCTCCGCTCGGCGAGCGCAGCGAGCGCAGCGTTCTCGAGCGCCTCGGCGACGTCGAAGCGCGGCGCACCGAGCTCCTTGGCCGTCCGCCGCAGCAGGCGGGCGCGCGGGTCCTCGGCGCGGTAGACGCGATGGCCGAAGCCCATGATCCGCTCGCCGGTGTCGAGTGCGTTCTTGACCCAGCGGTCGGCGTCGCCGTCGGCCGCGA
>JAOPZQ010000240.1 GCA_025964075.1 Solirubrobacterales bacterium
CGGATCGCCTTCAGCAGCTCGACCTCGAAGGACTCCATCCGCCAGTAGACGAGGTCCTCCTTCGTACGGAAGTAGTTGAAGACCGTCTTCTCGGCGACCTCGGCGGCGCGCGCGATCTCGGCGACGCTGACCCGATCGAAGCCGCGCTCGGCGAACAGCCGCCCGGCGGTCTCGGCGATCAGATTTCGCGTTCGCTCCTTCTTCAGCTCGCGAAGACCGGTGGCCATGCCGGCAGGATACTACTTGCGCACGACATTTATAGTCGCTATAAATTTACTCCCACCGAACAGGGAGTGCACCAATGAAGCTCAGCGTGAACGTGACCGACTTCTCCTGGTCCGGAGGCCTTCGCGAAGGTCTCGACCGAGTCGTGCGCACGGCCGACGACGCCGGAATCGACACGGTCTGGGTCTCGGACCACCTGATCCAGTCCGCGCCGGGGAGCATGCCGGACTCGGAGATGCTCGAGGCCTACGCGACGCTCGGGTTCCTCGCGGCGCGGACCGAGCGAGTCCGGCTCGGCACGATGGTCACCGCGGCGACCTACCGGCCGCCGGCGATCCTGATCAAGGCGGTCACCACCTTGGACGTCCTGTCCGGCGGTCGTGCGTGGCTCGGCATCGGCTCCGGCTACCAGGAGGACGAGGCCCGCGCGATGGGTGTACCGCTGCCGCCGGTGGCCGAGCGCTTCGAGCGCCTCGAGGAGACGCTCCGGATCGCGCTTCAGATGTGGGCGGGGGACACGTCGCCGTTCGACGGCCGCCACTACCGACTCGAGCGCCCCGTCAACAACCCTCCGGCCGTGAGCCGGCCGCACCCGCCGATCCTCATCGGCGGCGCGGGAGAGCGCAAGACGCTCCCGCTGGTGGCCCGGTACGGCGATGCGTGCAACCTCTTCGACATCCCGGACGGCGGGGCGACCGTGCGCCGCAAGCTCGAGGTCCTCGCGCGCCACTGCGAAGCCGTCGGTCGAGCCTACGACGAGATCGAGAAGACGATCAGCAGCCGTGTCACGGCGGACGAGTCCCCGGACGCGTTCGCGGACCGGTGCCGCCGGCTCGGTGCGCTCGGCATCGATCACGTGGTCCTGATCACGAACGGTCCCTGGACCGACGAGGCGCTCGCCGTCGTCGCCGCGGCCGCGCCGACCGTGAACGAGATCTAGCGACCCTTCCACACGGGCGCACGCTTCTCCGCGAACGCCGTCGCGCCCTCGCGAGCGTCCTCGGAGCTGTTGACCGAGCTGGTGATCTCGCCCTGCTTCGCCCAGATCTCCTCGAGGCTCCAGTCCTGCTGCTCGACGATCACGCGCTTGGACGCGATCACCGCCAGCGGGCCGTTGGGGGTGATCCGCCCGGCGAGCGCGAGCGCCGCCTCGAGCGCGCCGCCGACCGGAGTCACCTGGTTGACGAGGCCGATCGCCGCGGCCCGCTGCGCGTCGATCGGGTCGCCGGTGAGCGCGAGCTCCATCGCGAGGTGGAACGGGATGCGCCGGGGCAGGAGGACGAGGCCGCCGGAGGCCGCCGCGAGCCCGCGCTTGACCTCGGGGATCCCCAGCCGCGCGCCCTCGGCGGCGACGATCAGGTCGCAGGCCAGCGCGATCTCCAGCCCGCCGGCGAGCGCGAACCCCTCGACGGCGGCGATCAGCGGCTTCGCCGGCGGCCCCTGGCACAGGCCGGCGAACCCGCGATCCCCATAGTAGGGCGACTCGCCGCGCACGAACGCCTTCAGGTCCATTCCCGCCGAGAACCCCTTCCCGGCGCCGAAGAGGACGCCGACCCGCAGCTCCGGGTCGTCGTCGAGCTCGTCCATCGCCCGCCCCACGCCCTCGGCAAGGGCGCCGTTGACGGCGTTGCGCTGGTCGGGGCGGTTGAGCGTGACGACGAGGACGCCGTCACGCCGCTCGGTGAGCACGGCGGGCTGGTCGTTCATGCCCTCGCAGGCTACGGGAACAGCACGAGCGCGGGCTCGCGCTCGCCGCGCAGCACCGCGAGGTCGATCTCGACCCAGTCGATGCCGCGCGCCTCGGCGAGCACGCGCGCCTGCGGCTTCACGCTCTGCGCCGCGAGCACGCCGCGGCACGAAGCGAACGCCGGGTCCACGCGCAGGCGCTCGAGGTAGCGCGTGAGCTGCTCGACCGCGTCGATCGTCCCGATTCGCTTGATCTCGACCGCCACGTACTCGTCCTCGCCGTCGCGGCACATCAGGTCGACCGGGCCGATGTCGGTCGGCCACTCCCGGCGCACGAGCCGGAAGCCGTCCCCGCAGTGCTCGGGCGCCGCCGCCAGCGCCTCCTGGAGATCCCGCTCGACGCCGTCCTTCTCGAGCGCCGCCGCCTCGCCCATGTCGTGGACGACGTCGGACAGGACCGCGTCCACCTCGATGTCGAGCCGGTCCTCGGTCGCGCCCGCGCGCTTGCGCACGACGATCTGGGTGGGTGGGCTCCCGATCTCCTCGATCACCGCTGGAGGCGTCATCCAGTTCTGCGGCTTGTAGCCGCCGGTGTCCGCATGGACCATCACCGACCCGTCCTCCTTGACCATGATCAGCCGCAGCGCCATGGGGAGGAGGGCGGTGACGCGACCGGAGTAGCGCACTTCGCAGCGTGCGACGATGAGGCGCATGGGCGGCGCATGGTACGAGCGCGGGCGGATGGTCGGCCTGCTCGCGGTGGCACTCGCCGTGCCCGCCACCGCGCGCGCCGCGTCCCCGCGCGTCGTCGGGGGCCAGGACGCCGCGCCCGGCAGCTACTCCTTCGTGGCGAACGTGGGCATCGGCGGCGGCGGCGCGTGCTCCGGCACGCTGATCGCGCCGCAGTGGGTGCTCACGGCCGGGCACTGCGGCTCGATCACCGGCGCGCTGACCGGTGGCCTCGTGCCGAGCGTCCTCGCCTTCCCCCCGGCGACTTACACCGTCCAGCTCGGCAGCGTGCGGGCCGACGGCGCCGGGGGAGAGCGGCACGCCGTCACCGCGGTCGTCCTCGACCGCGACTACTCGCTCCTCCACGGCGCCGGCTACGACATCGCGCTGCTGCGGCTCGACTCTCCGTCGGCCGTTCCGCCGATGCCGATCGCCGCGCCCGGCGACCGCGGGAGCTGGGCCGCGGGCAAGCTCGTGACGATCGCGGGCTTCGGCACGACGTCGCCGGGCGCGGGCGCGCCGCCGGCGACGATGCAGGTCGAGCACGTCCCGGTCGTCGCCGACGCGGACTGCGCGAAGGCGTACCCGGACGGCCTCCCCGGGCTCGCGAACGGCGGTTCCTTCGACGCCTCGACGATGGTCTGCGCCGGCTACCCGCGCGGCGGGGTCGACACGTGCGAGGGCGACTCCGGCGGCCCTCTGCTCGCGACGACGGCCGACGGCGGGACGCGACTCGTCGGCGCCACGAGCTTCGGCAACAGCTGCGCGCAGCCCGGGTTCCCCGGCGTCTACGCCCGCGTGGCCGAGGGCCCGCTGCGCGCGTTCGTCGCGAGCCACGTGCCGTCCGCCCTCGCGTCAGAACGGCCGGTGGCGGCGCCGCACGCGCGCCGCCGCGACCACCGTCATCGCCGGCACCG
>JAOPZQ010000315.1 GCA_025964075.1 Solirubrobacterales bacterium
CGCACCAGCTCCACGAGGCGCTCGTCGCTGCGGGTGCGCAGCAGCCGCCGCGATTGGGGCGCGAGCTGCGCGGCCGGCACGGGTCGGGAGATCGCGTCCACGGCTCGATTATGGGTGCAAACGCGGCAGACGTCGCGAGGTTGGACGGATAACCCTCTTCCAACCTTCGGCCGGCGCCCGCGTTCTACGGGCATGCACAAGACGAAACGACTCATCTCTGTCCTCGGCGTCGCGGCGCTCGCCGTCCCCGGCGCCGCGCTGGCCGATCCGGGTCACGGGTCCGGTCATGGACCCGCGACCACGCCGAGTCCGGTCGAGAAGCAGACCGCGACCAAGGGCTCGCACCACTCGCCGCCGGCCAAGGGCCGCGGGCGCAACCTCGTGTTCAAGGGCATCCTCAAGGCGGTCGACACCACCGCGAGCACCGTCACCCTGACCGTGTCGGGCGGCAACCGCGCCGCGAAGGCCTTCAAGGGCCAGGACGTCACGTTCGACGTCTCGAAGGCGCGGATCCGCGCCGCCGACTCCAACGCCAACGGCACTCCGAACGAGCTCGCCGACGGCAAGGTCGGTGATCGCGCGGTGGTCCACGTGCACCTCGCCAAGGGCACGACCGTCACCCAGCCCCTGGCCGCGCGCAGCCTCGTGGATCAGACGCAGGCGCGCTGAGAGGCCGGGAGCAGGCGGTACCGCGCGACGGCGACCCGGCGCCTCGCGCGGTCCGCCTGCCCGCGGCTCAGACATGGACGAGCGCGCCGCGCGCGAGCACCGACGATCGGCTCAGGTCGCGTCGGGCTTGGCGGGAGCGACGCTCTCCGGCGTGCGCTCCTCCCAGCCCGCGGCGTGGCCGAGCGCGGAGCTCTTGACGACCTTCAGCGACAGCAGCGCGCACTTCATCCGCGTGGCGGAGATGTCGATGCCGAGGAGCTCGAGGATGTCCTCGCGCTGGAGCGCCATCAGGTCCTCGACGCTCTTGCCCGCGAGCTCGTCGGAGAGCATCGAGGCCGAGGCCTGCGAGATCGCGCAGCCGTGGCCCTGGAACCCCACCTCGCTCACGCGACCGCCGTCGTCGAGCTTCAGCTGGACCCGCAGCTGGTCGCCGCACAGGGGGTTCGTGTCCTCGAACTCGAGGTCGGCGCCGTCGAGCTCGCGCCAGTTGTGGGGGCGCTTGTAGTGCTCGAGGATGTACTCGCGGTAGAGGTCGTCCATCCGGCACTACACGGTAGCGGCTGGCCTCTTTCATCCAGCGTTCATGAAGATCGGCGGATACTCGCGGACATGAGGGTCCTGCTTGCCGAGGACGAGCCGAAGGCGGCCGGGGCGGTCGCGCGCGGGATGCGCCACGAGGGGTATGCGGTCGACGTCGTCGGCCGCGGCGACGACGCGGTCCGCCAGGCGCGCGTGTACGAGTACGACGCGGTCGTACTCGACGTGATGCTGCCGGGCCTCGACGGCTTCGCGGTCTGCCGCGCCCTCCGCGAGGCCGACGTGTGGGCGCCGGTGCTGATGCTCACGGCGCGCGACCAGATCGACGACCGGATCCGCGGCCTCGACGCGGGAGCCGACGACTACCTCGTGAAGCCGTTCGCGTTCGGCGAGCTCGTCGCGCGCCTACGGGCGCTGATCCGCCGGGGGACGAGCCCCCGACCGGCGGCGATCGCGCTCGGCGAGCTCACGATCGACCCCGCCACGCGCACGGTCGTCTGGAACGGCGAGCCCGTCCGGCTCACGCCCCGCGAGTTCGCCCTGCTCGAGTTCCTCGGCCGCCGGGCGGGCGAGGTCGTGAGTCGCGCGCAACTCCGCGAGCACGTCTGGGACGAGCACTTCCCCGGCGAGTCGAACATCGTCGACGTGTACGTCGCGCGGCTGCGCGGGAAGCTCGGACCCGCGAACGGCCAGGCCGAGATCCGGACGGTGCGTGGCGCGGGGTACATGCTGCAGATGACATGAGACTGCCGATTCGCCTGCGCCTCACCGCCTGGTACGTCCTGCTGCTGGCGGTCGTGCTCGTCGGCGTCGGCGCGTTCGCGAGCGCGAGGCTGCACTCGACGCTCGGACACGAGATCGACCAGTCGCTCGCGTCCGCCGCCCCGAAGCTCACGCAGGGATACGCGGCCGAGGGCGCCCAGGACTTCTTCGACGTCGCGAACACGGTGTTCCCGGCGATGCCCGCCGGCCCCTCGGCGGCGGAGGTCGTGGACCCGAGCGGCCGCCTGCTCGTGGCCTACGGCGCGCCCCGCCTCCGCCGACGGATCCTCGAGCCGGCGCTCGTCGCCGCCGCCGCGCGCGGGCACCGCATCCGCACGACGGTGTCGCTGAGCGGCGAGCCCTTCCGCGTCCTCGCGGTCCCGGTTCTTCGTCACGGCCACACCGACGTCGTCGTCCTCGCGAAGTCGCTGCACAACCGCGACGCGGCGATCTCGAAGCTCGTGGTCCTGCTGCTGATCGCGCTCCCGGTGGCCCTCGCGCTCGCCGCGCTCGGCGGGTGGCTCCTCGCCCGCCGCGCGCTCCGCCCCGTCGAGCAGCTCACGTCGCGGGCCGACGCGATCCGGGCCGACGACTTCGCCGAGCGCATCGCCGTCCCGCGCACCCGCGACGAGATCGCGCACCTGGCCGAGACGCTGAACGCGATGCTCGAGCGACTGCAGCGCGGTGTCGACGAGCGGCGCCGGCTCGTCGCCGACGCCTCGCACGAGCTCCGCACGCCCCTCGCCGCCATGCGCGCCGAGCTCGACGTCACCCTCCTCTACGACGAGCTCTCGCCGGCCGCCCGCCGGGTGCTCGAGAGCAGCCGCGAGGAGGTCGAGCGCATGACCGCGCTCGTGGGGAACCTGCTGACGCTGGCGAGCATCGACGAGGGCCAGTTGCACCTGCGGCGCGAGGAGGCGGACGTCGGCGCGCTGCTCGAGGCCGTCGCCGCCCTCCTCGCGCGCCTCGCGGCCGACGCCGGAGTCGAGCTCGCGGTCGAGGTCGCCGGTGAGCCCGTGCACGTCGTCGGCGACCGCGAGCGCATCCGCGAGGTCGCCGTCAACCTCGCGACGAACGCGATCAAGTTCGCCGGGCGGGGGGCGCGCATCCGCCTCGCCACGTCGGCCGACGGCTTCCTCGTCGCCGACGACGGCCCCGGCATCGCTCCGGACGCGCAGGCGCGCGTGTTCGACCGCTTCTGGCGCGCCGAGGACTCGCGTACACGGGAGCACGGCGGCAGCGGCCTGGGCCTCGCGATCTGCCGCGAGATCGTCGACGCCCATGGCGGGCGCATCGACCTCGAGAGCAAGCCCGGGCGCGGCGCGTGCTTCCGCGTCACGCTCCCGAAGCCCCGGCTCAGGGCTCCCGCAGCACTGAAGACGCCGTCGCCCGTGTGACGCGGAGGAGCGCGCCTCCCAGCGCGACCGCCGAGGCGGCGAGCATGAAGAGGACGAAGGCCGCGAGAGCGCCCACGGGGATCGCGAGAAGCGGCGGGGGCAGCGTGAAGAACAGCCCGAGCACGCGGACCGCCACGAGCGCGAGCCCGAGGCCGAGCGGCACGCCGACGACGATGCTCCCGAGCACGGCGACGGCCCCCTCCTGCGCAGGACCCGTGAGCAGGGCCGAGGTGTCGGCCCCGACCGCGCGCAGGATCGCGAACTCGCGCCGGCGCTCGAGTACGACGAACGCGCCGAGCACCGCGACGCCGACCGCCGCGACGAGGCCGGCGCCGATCGCCTCGATGTCGCTGAGACCTCCGAGGTTTAGCGACGCGAGGCTCCGCTGGGCGGTGCGGACCCGGTCCGCGCGCGTCGTGACGTTGAAGTCGCGACCCACGGGGCCCTGCTTCAGCGCGGCGGCGACACCGGCGGCGGATTGTCCCGGAGCGACGCGTGCGAGGTAGAAGTCGGGCGTCGGCAGCAGGAACGACGCCACGGCGGCCGTGCTCATCACGAGCTCCGTCGGCGGATTCGAGGGCGGCACCGAGCGGTAGACGCCGAGCACGTGGAACGTGAGGTTCCGGCTCCGCTCCTCGTCGTCGGGGAACACGGTCAGCGTGAGCGTGTCGCCCGGCCCGACCGCGAAGCCGTCGGCGATCTCCTTGGCGACGAGGATGCCCTTCGGGTCCCGCGCGAGCCCGGCGACCGACTCGCCGCGCAGCATGCGCGGCGACACGGCGCTCACGGCGGCGTAGGAGCTCAGGTCGAGCGTGAGGATGCTCTTGCGGTCGCTCCCCACCCGCGCCGGGACGACCCGGATCGGGCTCGAGGCGGCGACCCGCGAGCCGAGCGGCGGCGGCGTCAGGCGCGTGTCCGAGGCAGCGGTCAGGTGCAGGTCGGAGGCGAACGCCGCCTTCGCGTCGTCGGCCTTCGCCTGGCGGTACGTCGCGACGAACGCGACGACGTAGGTGCCGAACGCGACCGCGAGCGTCCCGAGGACGAGCGCGACGCCGGTCCGCGCGGGCCTCCGCCCGAGCCAGCGGAGGACCGTGGAGCCCCACGTCCCCGGCGGGCGGCCGCGCTCGGGCGACGCCCATCGGGCGACGCCGGCGAGCAGCCCGCGCACGGCGAGGAGCGTGAAGCCGAGCCACAGCGCGATCGGCGCGAGCAGGACCCAGAACGAGAGCGCGACCGTCGTCCCCTCGACCTGCGTCTGCTTGAGCCCGCCCGAGACGATGTCGACGACGAGGATCGCCAGGCCCACTCCGATCGCCACGAGGTCGAGCCGCGCGCGGCGCCACGTCGGCTGCCATCCGCGCTCGAGGAGCCGGCGATCGACCGCGACGTCTCCGCCGCGGCCCCCGCGCCGGAGGCGGACGATCCGGAACGCGGTGACGGCGGCGCCGGCGAGCACGGCGATCCCCGC
>JAOPZQ010000324.1 GCA_025964075.1 Solirubrobacterales bacterium
TGGATCGAGCCGGGGAAGAGCCACTCCGGGCGCGTGGTCGTCGCCGACATCGGAATCCCTCCCGGCGCGCCCGTCGACCCGGCCGGCGGCCTCATCTCCGATCACGTGCGCGACGGCATCCCGCGCCGCCTCCCGGGCTCCACTAAGTTCGCCTCGGGGACCGTCCTCGTCTGCGGCGGCTCGCCGGGTCTGACGGGCGCGCCGTGCCTGGCGTCCCGTGCCGCCATGCGCGCCGGCGCCGGCTACGTCACCGCGTGCGTGCCCTCGTCGCTGTCGCTCGTCTTCGAGATCGCGCTGACGGAGGTCATGAGCATCGGCCTGCCCGACGTCGACGGCGTCGTCACCGAGCGCGCCGCCGAGACCGTGCTCGAGCGGAGCCGGCGGGCCGACGCCGTCGCCCTCGGTCCGGGCCTGGGCCGCGAGCCCGAGGTCGTCGCCTACGCGCGCCGGCTGGCCGGCGAGCTCGACACGCCGCTCGTCCTCGACGCGGACGGGCTGAACGCCCACTCGGGCGCGCTCTTCCGCCTCGCCATGCGGTCGGCGCCGGCGGTGCTGACGCCGCACGGCGGCGAGCTCGCGCGGCTCCTCGACGTGACGAACGAAGAGGTCCGGGCGCGGCGGCTCGAGCTCGCGCTCGAGGCGGCGCGAGGCGCCCGCGCGATCGTCGTCCTTAAGGGCGACGACTCGATCGTGGCCACGCCCGAGGGCCGCTACGGGGTGAGCCGGGGCGGGGCGCCGGGTCTGGCGACCGCGGGCACGGGCGACGTCCTCACCGGTGTCGTGGCCGCGTTCCTCGCGAAGCGCATGGACCCCTTCCAGGCCGCCTGCGCCGCGGTCCACGTCCACGTCCGGGCGGGACAGCTCGCGGCCGAGGATGCGGCGGGACCCGACGGGGTGATCGCCAGCGATGTCATCGAGCGCCTTCCGCGCGCCCTCGGGACGGGCGGCTGATGCTCCGCGCGGAGGCGCGGGTCAACCTCGCAGCCATCGAGCGCAACTGCCGCCGCCTCGCGCGTGAGCTCGCGCCCGGGGTTGCGCTCGGCGCCGTCGTCAAGGCCGGCGGTTACGGCCACGGCGCCGCTCCGGCCGCTAGGGCCGCGCTGGCCGGCGGGGCGAGCTGGCTGTGCGTGGCCACGGCGGCGGAGGCGGCCGAGCTCCGCGGCGCCTCGATCGCCGCGCGGATCCTGGTGATGGGGGCCCTGTCCCCGGAGGAGCTCGACGACGCGCTGGAGGCCCGTGCGGACCTCGTCGCCTGGGACGAGCGCTTCGTCGCCGAGGTCGCGGCGCGCTCCCGGCGGCCGGTCGGGATCCACGTGAAGCTCGACACGGGCATGGGCCGGCTCGGCACGCGCGAGGTCGCCGTCGCCGACGCGGTGGCGGCGGCCGTGACCCGCTCACCGGGCCTCGTGCTCGCCGGCGCCATGACCCACACGGCGACGAGCGACGACGACCCCGAGTTCATGGCCGCGCAGCTCGAGCGCTTCCGCGCCTGGGCGGGGCCCCTCGGCGAGCAGCACCGGGACCTCGTGGTGCACGCCGCGAACTCCGGCGCGACGCTGCGGGGGGCCGACGCCCATTTCGACATGGTGCGCTGCGGCATCGCGATCTACGGGCTCGATCCGTTCCACGAGGACGCCGCCGCGCGGCGGCTCGAGCCCGCGCTCGAGCTGACCTCCTACGTCGCCGCGGTCAAGCCGATCGCGCCGGGGGAGAGCGTCGGCTACGGCCGGCGGTTCGTCGCGCGCGAGCCGGGATGGATCGCGACGCTGCCGATCGGGTACGGCGACGGCGTGCGCCGCGCGTTCACCAACGACCTCGACGTGCTCATCGGCGGCCGCCGCGTCCCGCTCGTCGGAACCGTGAGCATGGACAACGTGACGGTGCTGCTCGACGGTCGGGGCGTCGAGGTGGGGGAGCGGGCGACGCTGATCGGGGTGCAGGACGGCGAGCACGTCGCCGCCGAAGAGCTCGCGCGCCGGATCGGCACGATCAACTACGAGATCGTCTGCGGCCTCTCCGCCCGCGTGCCGCGTACGTATCACCGGGATGGAACGCCCGTATGAGCGAGGCGCTGCAGGCCGCGCGCGGCGCGCTCGGCGAGGAGCCGGCGTGGGTGGTCGGCGGCGCGATCCGGGACCGCCTGCTGGGGCGCGAGACCGACGACGTCGATCTCGTCGTCGAGGGCGACGTGGCGAGGGCCGCGCGCCGGGTCGGCGGCGCCGCCCGCGCGACCGCGTTCCCGCTCTCGGAGCGCTTCGGGGCCTGGCGCGTCGTCGCCCGGGACCACACGTGGCACGCGGACTTCTCGCCGCTCGCCGAGGGCGGGATCGAGGCGGACCTCGGGCGGCGCGACTTCACCGTCAACGCGATGGCCGAGCCGCTCGCGGGCGGGGAGTTGGTCGATCCCTTCGGCGGCCGGGCCGACCTCGACGGGCGGTGGCTGCGCATGGTGCGCCCGGCCGCGTTCGCCGAGGATCCCCTGAGTGCCCTGCGTCTCGTGCGCTTCGCGGTCGAGCTGGTGATGGCGCCCGAGGCCGCGACCGAGGTCGCCGCGCGCGCG
>JAOPZQ010000376.1 GCA_025964075.1 Solirubrobacterales bacterium
GCAGGGCGCGGCCGAGGCGGGCCGGGTCCGTGGACGCGCCCAGGGTGAGCGTGCGCGCGCCGGCGCGGCGGAGCCCGAGCTCGAGCGCCTGGATGCCGAGCGCCTCGAGGTCCGGCGGGAGCGTCGCGTCGAAGAGGAGGATGGCGTCGGGGCGCGAGGCCGGGGGCGCGAGACGGCGCTGCGCGGCGATCCAGCCGGTGGCGAGACGCCAGGCGAACTCGTACTCGGCGCTCGGAGGGGTGTCGCCGCCGAGCTCCCCCACTGCGGGGATGAGGACCTCGTCGAGCGTCCGCTCGACCGAGCGGACGGCCAGGCTCTCCTCGAGCAGCCGGCAGGCCTTGTCCTCGTCGAAGCGGCCGAAGGCCGCGACCAGCCGCGCCGGCGTCGACGGTCCCTCGCCGCGAGCGCGGGCAAGCGCGATCGCCGAGGACACGTTGTGGGTCTCGGCCAGCGCCTCGCGCAGCGACTCGACCTCCGGGAGCTCGAACTGGCGGTGGCCGCCCGCGGAGCGCCGGGGGGCGGGGAAGCCGAACCGGCGCTCCCACGACCGGAGGGTGTTGGGGCTTACGCCGAGCATGGCCGCCGCTGCGTTGGTCCGGATCCCGCTCATGGTGAGGAGGTTTATCGAGCCTTGGCGAACCGTTGGCAAGGGCCGCAACCCGGCATGCACCCTGCACTCCGCCTTGCAGCGGCAGGAGTCGCTCAGTGGAGGACGACGAGCGCGGCCCGCGGGGGTCCGCAGGGCGCGATGCGCGCTTCGAAGAACACGCCGAACGTGTGCGCGGGGCGGACCGCGATCGTCGTCGTCTCGCCGTCGCCGCGAGCGGCGCGGACGACGACGTCGGCGAGCGACGCGCGCGTGCCGGGCTCCGCGTCGGCGGCGACGAGCAGCTCGTTGACATGGCGGTGGACCGCCTCGGTCTCGTCAACCGCGAGCTCGCGCTGGGCGGCGGCCGACATCGCGCAGATCATCAGCCCGGTGTCGAGGACGAGAAACGGGGCGCCGCGACTCGGCGCCGCCTCGACGACGGTCTCGAGCACGAGGCCGAGGCCGCAGCGGTCGCACACGCGAGTCGAGGGCTGGGCCGCCGTGGGCGGGTTGCCGCAGTGGCCGCAGAAGCGCGCGATCGGCTGAAGCTCGACCGGTGCCGGCTGGACCAGTCGAAGCGCCGCGCGTGCCGGGAACTCGCTCATGCGCTGCTCTGACCGCCGTTACGGGCCACGCGGGGCAGGAGGTCCGACGCGGTGTCGCGCGGGTCGACGTAGGCGGCCGGAGCGGCCCGGAACTCCTCCACCAACTCGAGCAGGCGCTGTTGCGCGGCGAGCGCGCCGGTCGGCAGCACCTGGGCGCCGGTCGTGCGCACGCGCGGCGGCTGGTGGCCGCGGCGGAAGAGGGCGATCGGAAGCGGGCCGGCGGCGAGCCGGACGTTGTAGGCCCAGCGGGCGACGTCGTCGTCGGGAAGATGGTTGCCGGCGATCACCACGATGCTCGGGTCCCGGTGCGCGAGCGCCTCGCCCATGCCCTGGATCCCGCGCGCCGACAGCGAGAGGATGCGCGCGCCCGCGCGCACGCAGAAGAGCTCGAAGGCGCGGACCTGCGCGGCGTCGGGGTCGAGGTCGTCGCGCGTGGCGTCGCCGATGACGACCGAGAGCGGGCGCGTCGGGGGAGGCGCGAGCCGCTGCGCGCGGCGCAGCCACGCCACGCCCCAGTGCGCGGCGAACGCCCACGGCGCCGAGTCGAGCCCCTGGCGCTTGGCGACTTCGTCCATGGAGGGCAGCAGTACCTCCTCGACGGCGCGTTCGAGCGAGCGAAGCGCCAGCGCGGCTTCCATGGCCACGTCGGCGCGCTCGAGCTCGAACGACGTGAGCGCCCCGACGAGCGAGTGCGTATCCGCCGTCAGGCCCTCACGCGCGCGAGAGACGGCGGACGAGATCGACAGCCCTTCGTGCAGCGCATCGCGCAGGGACGCGATCTCCCCGTACGTGTACAGCCGGTGCCGCCCGGGCGAACGCTGGGGCTTCGGATACCCGAATCGCCGCTCCCACGCGCGCAGCGTGTTCGGGCTCACGTTGAGGAGCGCAGCTGCCTCGCTGGTCTTGAGAAAACGCATCTAGTAGGTAACGAAACGGCCCGAAGGGGGCTCGTATGGATATAACGCACGAGATTGCATAGATTTTGCAACACTAACTGTGCTTAACACCGCAAGACCTGGTACTTTTGTGCCACCTTCCGGTGCCGCGGGTGAGGCGCCGCGAGTCCCTTCTATCGATTGGGGAATCCCGTGAGCGCCCGGACCAAGTAACGCGGCACGACGCCAAAATCGTCGGCCCCGCGGTAACGTCAAGGTGTGGAGGACACGCGCGTGGGGCCCAGTCGCGCCTGGATAGTCAGATTTGCCGGGGCGACCATCTGGCTGGGAGCAGTCGCTTGGGCGTTCGCGGGAGGATCGGCGACACGCCTGTCGGCGCTGACGCCGCTACTCGCGCTCGCCGCTCTTGCGGCCAACCTGCTGGACGCCCAGATCCACCGGATGTTCTGGTGGTCGGGCTCCTTCCTGGCGGTCATCCTCGCGGCCGTCTTCGATGGGCCGGCGAGTGCGGCGATCGTACTGACAGCTTCAGAACTCGGCGCCTGGGTCGTCGAGCGCTACCGACTCACGGCGCTCGCGATCAACCTCGCCGCGGGGTCGCTCCCGCCGGTGATCTTGGCGTACGCGATCCCGGCGCACCATCACGGCGCGCGCTTCTACCTGGCTCTCGCCGGGTTGTGCGCGATGGTCGTCGTCGCGGAGCAGCTGATCGTGGTCACGCTCCGGAACGTGTGGGACAACGAGCCCTTCGTCCCGGCGTTCCGCTCGTTCGCCCCTCTGCTGCCGGCGTTCGGGATCAACGTCGCCCTGGCGATCGCCACGGCGAGCATCTACACGCAGGCGGGGCTCGGCGCCGTGATGTTCGCGATGCTGGCGGTGGTCGCGTTCTCCTACACGGCTCGTCTCGTGATCTCGGCGCGGGAGCGCGCCCGCGAGTACGCCGCCCTCTCCTGGGGCGTGCTCTCCGGCCTCCTCCGCACGCTCGACATCCGCGACCCGCGCGCGTCGCGCCACTCGGCCGCCGTCGCGTCCTACGCGCGCGACGTCGCGCGCGCCGCCGGCATGAGCGACCACGACGCCGAGCTCGCCCACACCGCCGGCCTGCTGCACGACATCGGTCGCTTCGCGCTCTCCGACCGCGTCATGGAGCGAGGCCGCCCGCTGACCAACGAGGACTGGGCGGCGATCCGGCGCCACCCCGAGCTCGGCGCCGACATGCTGCGCGACCTGGGCCTATACGGCCCCGTCGCCGAGATCGTGCATTGCCATCACGAGCGGATCGACGGGCGCGGCTACCCGAGGCGCCTGAAGGCCGAGGACATCCCCGAGCTCGCGAAGATCATCGCCGTCGCGGAGGTCTACGACACGCTGACGGCCGACGACACCTACCGCACGCCGATCAGCTCGTTCGAGGCGCTGACCGAGCTGCGTCGTGTGGCCGGCAGCCAGCTGGACGCCGGCTATGTCGAGACGCTCGCCGAGGTCCTCGCCGGCCAGGGCGTCGACTACCGCCACGCGCGCGAGGCCAGCTTCGAACGCGAGCTGGACCTCGAGCGGCGTATCGGCGAGGCCGCGACCAGCTAGCGCGGCGCACTTACCGGATAGTCACCACCGCTTCACATCGCGCTCACAACCAGCGGCGCGCGACGTCCTAGCGTCGCCGGTCCACGGCGGCGGCGTCGGGCCTGACCGCGTGAAATGGGGAGAGCCAAGTGGTTTCCAGGAAGCTTGCAAGACGTGCGCTGGGGGCGAGCGCGGCCGTCGCCGCCGGCGCCTCCGTGTTCGCGGCGGTCGGCGTAGCCGACCCGTCGCACGGTCCCAACCTGACGGACGTGCCGACGGCCAACCAGAAGGCCGCGGGGTACGCGCCGGCGTCGAAGCTGTCGGCCCAGCTCCAGCAGCTGACGTGGGCTCAGGGCTCGACGAAGCTCGAGAACCCGAGCGGCATCATCGGCTTCTACGGCTACGAGAACGACGTCCCGAGCGCCGACAATCCGGCCGTGCCGCAGATGGTCCCGAACGCGCAGGGCCAGGAGGCCCAGAAGACGGAGCCGGACAAGAACACGTACCTGGTGTTCCCGCACGGGCTGGCGGGCGCGGATCCGTCGTACGACTACGGCACCCATTTCCTCTACCAGGGCCACGAGAACGCGGCGAAGGACGGCGCGGGCAACCGACTCGGGTACATCACGCGGATCAACCTCGACGCGGACGCCCAGCACCGGGTGACGCTGCTCGCCACGAAGGACACGGCGGGCACGCCGCTCGCGACGATCGACGGCTCGACGTGGGACCCGTGGGCCAAGCGGCTGGTCCTCACGACCGAGGGCGCGACCGCGCCCACCTACGCAGCGACCGCGAACTACCCCTCGGCGGTCGAGGACGTGTCGGGGGCGCTCGGCCGCGGTGGGTACGAGGGAGTCCAGAACGACTCCGCGGGCAACCTGTGGATCGTCGAGGACATCGGCGGCTCGGGCAAGCAGGGCACGAGCGCGAAGCAGCCGAACAGCTTCGTCTACCGCTACGTGCCGAGCCACCCCGGCGATCTGCGCCACGGCAAGCTCCAGGCCCTCCAGGTGCTGAACAAGGCGGGCCAGCCGATCACGCTGGAGTCCCAGGCCGCGCTGCAGGCGCCCGACCAGGTCCTGCTCCACAGCTACGGCAATCAGCTCGACACGCGCTGGGTCGTCGTGCACGACACGGCGACGGACGGCACGGCGCCGTTCAACGCCAACACGGCGGCCAAGGCCGCGCACGCGACGCCGTTCAAGCGGCCCGAGAACGGTCAGTTCCGGCCGGGCTCGCGGTTCGGCGAGTTCTACTTCGACGAGACGGGGGACACGAACGCGACGAGCCCGGAGAACGGTGACCCGACCACGGGTGCCGGGGGCGCCGGCGGTTGGGGCAGCGTCCAGAAGCTCGTCCAGTCGAGCCCGTCGGCCGACACCGGCAAGCTGACGCTGTTCTATCGCGGCAACCAGGCCCACTCGGGGTTCGACAACGTCGCCTTCCTGTCGCGGGACAAGGTGACGTTCGTCGAGGACGCGGGCGACACGCTGCACGGGCAGCGCAACGCGCTCGACTCGGGCTTCGTGTTCGACGTCCGCAACGACTACTCGAGCGCGCAGACCCAACCGGTCCGCTGGCTCGCCGAGGGGCGCGACCCGTCGGCGACGCTCGACTCCGCCGGCGGCGGCTTCGGCAAGAACGACGGCGACAACGAGATCACCGGCGTCCACGTCTCGGACGGGAACCCGACGCCGGACGGCATCCTCGGCGCCCAGGTGCCGTCGCTGTTCCGCGGCGGCTGGCGCTGGTTCTACACGCAGCAGCACGGGGACAACCCGACATACGAGGTGGTTCCGGCGCCGCGGCTCGGCCTCGGCGAGGCCAGCCAGAGCGGCTACGGGCGCTAGCAGCTCGCGCGAACGACGTCAGCGAGGGTCCCGCATCGCGGGGCCCTCGCCGTTCAACGGGGGCGGCTCAGTCCTCGGTGGGCCGCCGGCCCTCTTCCAGCGAGCGGACGAAGTCGTCGATCTGCTCGCGGGAGAAGCGGCGCTGGCCGCCGGGCGTGCGATACGCGTGGAGATAGCCGAGGTCCGACCACCGGCGGATCGTGCCGAGGGAGACGCCGAGCTCGCGCGCGGCCTGGGAGGTGGAGAGCCCGAGGGGCCGGTTGGCAACTGATGACATGGCAGTCAATGTCGAGGATCGGAGAGCAGTAGGGAGGGTTTGGAGGGTTATTGCACAGCCTCGCGCCCCGATCTCCCTGATTTGCCGCAGCCGTGAACGTTCAACTGGGCGCGAGAGCGCGTCCGGCGCCGGTCACCGCCCACTTCCGGCCGCGGAAACGGGCGCCGCAGGTGAGGAGCCGAACGCCGATCATGGCGAGGAGTCCGCACCACACGCCGACGATTCCCCAGCCGAAGTGCAGGGCCGCCAGCGCGATCGGGACGTACGCCGCAGCGGCGCCGAGCATCGACCATTTGATGAAGCGCGTGTCGCCGGCGCCGATGAGGATGCCGTCGAGCGCGAACACGACCGCGCCGGCCGGCTGCATCAGCGCGAACAGGGGCCAGATCGCGTGGGCGCGGTCGACCACGCGCGGGTCCCCCGTGAACGCGTGGGGAAGCGGACCCATCAGCGCCAGCATGACCGCGCCGAGCACGAGCCCACCGCCGAGCGCCCACTCGATCATCCGCCGTGCGGCGGCGTACGCGCCGGGGGCGTCCCCCGCGCCGAGCATCCGTCCGACGAGGACCTGGCCCGCGATCGCCACGGCGTCGAGGACGAGCGCGAGGAACGTGTAGAGCTGGAACGCGATCTGGTGGGCGGCAAGGGACGCCGATCCGATCCGCGCGAGCACGGCGCTCGCGACCGCGAACGATCCGAGGAGGGCGGCCGTGCGGAGGAAGATGTCGCCGCCGACGCGGAGGAGGGGGACGATCAGCGCCCGGACGGGGCGGCGCGTGCGTGCCGGCGCACGCAGGAGGAGGGCGGCGAACGCCGCGCCCATCCCCGCCTGGGCGATGACGGTTCCCCACGCCGACCCCGCGAGCCCCCATCCGAAGCCGTAGACGAACAGCAGCTCGAGAACGACGTTGGTCCCGTGGGCCGCGACGACCACGAGGAGCGGGCGCCGCAGGTCACCCACTCCGCGGAGGTAGCCCTGGCCGGCGAGCGCGATCAGCGCGAACGGGATGCCGCCGGCGGAGATCCGCAGGTACGTCGTCGCCAGCGAGGCGACGTGGCCCGAGCCGCCCATCAGCGAGATGAGCGGGACCGCACCCGCGAGGGCGACGACGGCAAGGCCGATCCCGATGCCGAGCGAGAGCCACAGCGACTGCGCGGCGATCGCGCCCGCGTCCTCCTCGCGCCCGGCTCCGTGCAGGCGCGCGACCTGGGCCGTCGTCCCGTACGCGAGGAAGTTGCACAGGACGACCGCGAGCGAGAGGACGCTGCCGGCGACGGCGAGGGCCGCGAGCTGCGGCGTTCCGAGGTGGCCGACGATGGCGGTGTCGACCACGAGGTAGAGCGGCTCGGCGGCGAGCGCGCCGAGAGCGGGGACCGCGAGCCGGGCGATCTCGCGGTCGTACGGGGACGAGCGTGCCACGTTCCCACTCTACGATCCGGGCATGGCTCGTCGGCATCGCTGTGCGCTCGTGCTCGCCGGCCTCGCCGCCGCGGGCTGCGGGGCGCATCGCGCCCCGGTCGCGGCCGCGTGCACGACGGGAGCGGACGCGATCCTCGCGAGCCTCCGCGGCGCCCCCGGCGCCGTCGCGCAACCCGGCGGCACGCGGTTGTCCGAGTGCGTGTCGCACGCGATCAACGACAGCGACCTGCAGAACGTCGGCACGGTGTTCATCGCCGCCGGCGATCAGCTCGCTCGCAAGGCCGCGAGCGACGATCGCTCGGCCGAGGAGCTCGGCTACCTCGCCGGCGCTGCGGGGCGCGGCGCGAGCGGGACCGGCG